>NZ_JBEYTI010000037.1:0-53141 GCF_040642975.1 Micromonospora sp. NPDC047548 | reverse complement strand
GACGGAGATCACCTGACCGCCCAACAGGATTTCTGCTGTCCGCGAGCAGGGACTCAACTGTCCGCCAACAAGGATTTTCCAGCGTCCGCTAGCACTCACTTCGTATTGCTCGCAGAGGGCTTTGAACGACGGCAGCTTGTCGCCGGGCTTCAGTCGCCCGGATGCGACCTGATCGCGGATTTCGCGGGCGACCTGTAGATATGCAGCTTCAGACATCGGTGGTGCTCCCAGCTTGGCGGCTGGCACAAGCAGACCACACGACCCCGGGAACCTACAACACATTGTGCTGGAGGCGTTGACGCTAGATACATTGTATCTTAAGTTGCTGGTGGGGCTACTGAGCTTGGCGGCTTGATGCCCCGCCGTGGGTGTCTGGCCTGGTCCCCCGTCTGGGGTGGGCACCCGCGGCACCGTCCTGGCGAGTGGCGGGAGGCCCGGTGAGAAGTGGGAAGCGCGGGACTCCCCGGCAGGTGACCGACCTTCGGGAGCGGGATGCGGGTTCAGCAGAGCGGGCGGCGTAGTGACGCGCCGCGTTTCCTACGACGACTACCTCCTCGCGGCGGCGATGACCCTCGCCCGCCGGCACCAGCCCGTGTGGTGCTGGCGTCGGTGGCGTCGGGTCTGCCGCTGCGGGGCCGAGTTGCCCTGCCGGGCGCGGCACCGGATCCCGATCCGGCGGGGCCACTGGCCGGGGGAGGAGCACTGACCACCGACCAGGTGATGTGGCTCGTCCTCGCCGTGCACCTCAACGGGCTCGACGGCATGTGCGTCGGGTGCCGGGCGTGGTGGGGGAGGCTGTCGCCGTACCCCTGCTGGCAGGTCGACTGGGCGACCAGCCGGCAGGCGCGGGCGCGGACCGCCCGTTTCCTGGGTGGCCTGCCGTGACCATGCACGGGCCGGTGCCGCCGGTCTGGACCTGCGGTGGCTGCGACCTGCCGTGGCCGTGCCCGACCCGCAAGCGTGAGCTGCGGGCGGAGTTCGACCGGGCCCCGGTCTCGCTGGCGCTCTACATGGGGTCCTACTTCGTCTGGGCGGCCGAGGACCTGGCCTGGTTGCCGGCGGGCACCCTGCATCGGCGGTTCGTCGGGTGGGTGCGGTGAGCGTCCTGCGGCCCGGTGACGAGAAGTTCCACTACAGCGACGGGTCGCACAGGTGGATCCCGCCCGGGCCCGACTACGACCAGCCCGACTGCGACCAGGAGGTCTGGGACGAACAGGTGCGCCAGCACAAGCTGCGCCACCTGGCGGGTGAGAAGCCGAAGCCACGTTTCCGGATGCGCTCGATCTGAGCGGCCGAATACCTTGCGACCCGGTCGATGGATGGGTCAGGGTCGCGACATGACGAACTCTCACGCCGGCACTCCCGCTGAATTCCCCACCCGCTCGTTCGGCTGGTCGGACATGTTCCTCAAGCCCGAGGACGACCCGCGCTCCACCGGCGGTTTCGACGACGAGCGCAGCGTCCTGGTCAACTACCTCCGCGACCACCGCCTGACCCTGGAACTCAAGTGCGCCGACCTGGACGCCGAGGCGCTGGCCCGGCGCGGCGTGCCGCCGTCGACGATGTCGCTGCTCGGCCTGGTGCGGCACATGGCCGAGGTGGAGCGGGGCTGGTTCCGCCGCACCATGGCCGGCGAGGACGCGCCGCGGATCTGGTGCACCGAGGACGACCCGGACGGCGACTTCGACGGGGCGGTCGCCGACGACAAGGTGGTCGAGGAGGCGTGGGCGGCCTGGCGCGAGGAGGTCGCGTACGCCGAGCGTTTCGTCGCCGAGACTGCCGACCTGGGCGTCAAGGGGCACCGGGGTGACCTGACCATCTCGCTGCGCGAGCTGCTGGTGCACATGATCGAGGAGTACGCCCGCCACAACGGCCACGCCGACCTCCTCCGCGAGCGGATCGACGGCCGGGTCGGCCAGTGACCGACGGGTCATCGCATCGTCGAGGGGGTCCGGGCTGGCCGTGTTCGGCGGCGAACCCCGGCACGCCGGGGACGGTCGCGGAGGCGGTGGCCGTACAGGATCGGTTGCGGCCGCTCGCGGACCTGGTCGGGCCGGGTCCGCGCCGGCCGGCGACGGTGGCCGGCCTCGACGTCGCGTACGCGGAGACCGGTGACCTGCTCGCGGCGGCCGTCACGGTGCTGGACGCCGCGACCCTGGCGGTGGTCGACCGGGCGGTCAGCGTGGGGCGGCCGGCGTTCGACTACGTGCCGGGGCTCTTCGCCTTCCGGGAGCTGCCGGCGTTGCTGGCCGCGCTCGACGGGCTGACCGTCCGCCCGGAGCTGCTGGTCTGTGACGGGCACGGGCTGGCCCACCCGCGCCGGTTCGGGCTGGCCTGTCACCTGGGCGTGGTCACCGGGCTGCCGGCCATCGGGGTGGGCAAGACGCGGCTGGTCGGCGAGTGGACGGAGCCCGGGCCGCGGCGGGGTGACAGCACGCCGCTGGTCGACGGCGGTGCGACGGTCGGGCGGGTGCTGCGGACCCGGGACGGGGTGAAGCCGGTCTTCGTCAGCGTCGGGCACCGCATGAGCCTGGACAACGCCGTCGACCAGGTGCTCGCGCTCACCCCGCGCTACCGGCTGCCGGAGACCACCCGCACCGCCGACCGGCTCTGCCGCGACGCCCTCACCGCCGCCACGCCGCCTGGCTGAACCCGGCGCCGAACCGGAGCGGTGGCAGCCATGCGCGCCGGCCGGAGAGGGTAACGCCGCACACCTGCGGAGCGCTCTATGACCAGGGCCCCACCTCGGCCGGTAGTACCCTGACCGCCGGACCCCAGCGGGGTGGAGACGGTGAGGTGGACATGTCCGTGCGTCGGCACATGGCGCGGCTGATGACGGTCGGCGCACTGCTCGGCGGCCTGGTGGCCGTCGGGGCGGCGCCGGCGTACGCCGACGAGGACCGGGTCGGGGTGCGTGCGGCGAGCAGCTTCAACGCGGGCGGATCCCCGGGTGGCGTCTCGATGGAGGTGCGCAAGCGCACCGAGGGCTGTGTGCTGCTGCGCAGCGGGCTCGGGCTGCGGCTGGACGGGCTGGCCCCGGACCAGGTGAAGGTCGAGGTGAACTACGGGGGCCGCTGGTTCCCGGTGCCGGTCTCCGGCGGCGGGGGCAGCGTGGTCACCGACCGCACCTCGCCGGCCAAACCGACGTTGTGCAAGGGGAAGAGCATCACCGTTCGCTACCGGGTCGCGTTCCTCGCGGGCGCGCCAGCGGGTCGGTTGGAGGTGATCGGCGAGGCGACCACCGCGGTCGGCGGGCTGATCGGCCGGGGCGCCGACACCTCCCGGGTCGGTGGCCGCGCCGCCGCGAGCGCCTCGCCGACCCCGAGCCGCAAGCCCACCCCGAGCGCGACCGAGACCCAGGCCGCAGTCACGGACGAGCCGACCCAGGCCGTCCTCGCCGCCCCGACCACCGGCCAGGCCACCGCCGCTGCCGAAAAGTCCTCCGGAGGATCCATGATCATGTGGTTCGGTATCGCCATGGTCGCCGTCGGCGCCGGGCTGATCGCCCTGCTCGTCCGCAACAACCGCAAGGACCGGGGGCACGCCGACGAGCGGACGGCGTACCCGGGTGCCCCGGTGCCCCGCAACCCCGGCCCGACCACCTACCGCTCCGACGGCGGGGCGCCCGGCGCGACCCCCACGCCGACCGGCCAGGTGTACGGCCAGCAGGCCGCCCCCGCGCGCCCCGGCGGCCTGTACGGCGGGGCCGGCGCGTACCCGACCGTCTCGCCCGCCCCCCGCCCGGCCGGCGGGATGTACGGCGCCCCGACCTCGGCGCCGCCCGCGTCGAACCGGCCCGCCTCGGCCCCGCCGGCCACCCCGCCGGGCCCGCCGCCCGTCGGCCACGGCGGTGACGCGACGACCTTCGCGCCCCGCCTCCCCGGCTAGGACGGGGCGGACGCTGCCGCTCCGTTAGGCTCAGGTTCGTTGACGACCTGCTGGCGAGGAGCGAAACCGGTGTCTGACCTGTCCCAGATCGTGAAGGCGTACGACGTCCGGGGGACGGTGCCCGACCAGTGGGACGAGCGCGCGGCCGAGGCGCTCGGCGCCGCCTTCACGCAGGTCCTCAACGACACGGGCGAGCCGGGCGAGGCCGTGCTCATCGCGCACGACATGCGCGCCACCGGCCCCGGCCTGGCGAGTGCCTTCGCCACCGGCGTGCGGGCCGAGGGCCGTACGGTGATCGAGCTCGGGCTGGGCTCCACCGACATGCTCTACTACGCCTCCGGCGCGCTGGGCCTGCCCGGGGCGATGTTCACCGCCAGTCACAACCCGGCGCAGTACAACGGCATCAAGCTGTGCCGGTCGGGCGCCCGCCCGATCGGGCAGGACAGCGGCCTGGCCGACATCCGCGACCGGGCGCAGGCGCTGCTGGCCGGCGGCGAGCGCCCGGCCGGTGCGCCGCAGGCCCCGGCCCAGCGGCGTGACCTGCTGCCGGACTACGCCGCGCACCTGCGCAAGCTGGTGGACCTGTCGACCATCCGGCCGCTGAAGGTGGTCGTGGACGCCGGCAACGGGATGGGCGGCTACACCGTGCCCACCGTGCTCGGCGACGCCGCCCTGCCGGCCCTGCCGCTGGAGATCGTGCCGCTCTACTTCGAGCTGGACGGCACCTTCCCCAACCACGAGGCCAACCCGCTCGACCCGAAGAACCTGGTCGACCTCCAGCGCGCGGTGGTGGCGCACAGCGCCGACATCGGGCTCGCCTTCGACGGCGACGCCGACCGCTGCTTCGTCGTGGACGAGCGCGGCGAGCCGGTCTCCCCGTCCGCGATCACCGCCCTGGTGGCGGCCCGCGAGCTGGCCAAGCACCCCGGCTCAACGGTGATCCACAACCCGATCACCTCGCGTGCCGTGCCGGAGATCATCCGCGAGCACGGCGGCGAGCCGGTGGTGGCCCGGGTCGGCCACTCCTTCATCAAGGCCGAGATGGCCCGCACCAACGCGATCTTCGGCGGGGAGCACTCGGCGCACTACTACTTCCGGGACTTCTGGTTCGCCGACACCGGCATGCTCGCCGCCATGCACACCCTGGCGGCCCTCGGCGAGCAGTCCCAGCCGCTGTCGCTCCTGGCCAGCGTCTACGAGCGGTACGTCGCCTCCGGTGAGATCAACTCCACGGTGGCCGACCAGGCGGCGAAGGTCGCCGAGGTGCGCGCCGCGTACCCGGAGGCGGACGCCGACGAGCTGGACGGCCTCACCCTGCGCTTCCCGGACGGCGCCTGGTTCAACCTGCGCCCCTCCAACACCGAGCCGCTGCTGCGACTCAATGTGGAGGGCGCGACCGAGGAGCGGATGATCTCGCTGCGCGACGAGGTGCTGGAGCGGGTTCGCCGATAAGATCGCCTGCGCCGGTCGGCACCGCCGGCCGACGAGACCGCACACGTGGAAGGAGCCGCACCGTGGCCCTGGACCCGCAGTTGCTCGAGATCCTCGCCTGCCCGGACACACACCACGCCCCGCTGGACTACGACGCGCAGGCGCAGACCCTCACCTGCACCGAGTGCGGTCGCGTCTTCGAGGTGCGCGACGACGTGCCGGTGCTGCTGCTGGACGAGGCGCGCGGCGGCCCGGCGGCGCAGCCGTGATGGAGGGTACGGCCGGGGTCAGCGGCCGGCGGGTGGCCGACGAGTCCGTCCTGGACGACCCGGACACCATCGCCGAGCAGGACCCGGGCGGCATGCTGCGGTTCACCGCCTCCGCTGGCGCCCAGGTGCGCGAGTCGGCGAGCCTGGCCGCCGAGGCCAACCTGTCGCTGCTGGAGGACGGCGGTCGCCCCCGGGCGGTCGTCATCGCCGGCATCGGCACCGCCGGGCGTACCGGTGACGTGCTCGCCACGGTGGCCGGGCCGCGCTGCCCGGTGCCGGTGATCCCGCACCGCAGCGCCGGCGTGCCCGGTTGGGTGGGCGCGGCCGACGTGGTGATCGCGGTCAGCGCCTCCGGTCGCAGCCCCGAGGCGCTCGGCGCCGCCGAGGCCGCGCACCGCCGGGGCGCCCGGCTGGTCGCCGTCGGCGCGCCCGACTCGCAGCTCCAGGCGGTCGCCGAGCGGGCCCGCGCCCCGTTCATCCCGGTGCCCCGGCGCGCCCCGGCCCGGGCCAGCCTCTGGGCGCTCACCGTGCCGGTGCTGCTCGCCGCCCGTACGCTCGGCCTGGTGAAGGTCAACGAGGCGGATCTGGCCGAGACCGCGGCCCGGCTGGACGCCGACGCCGACCGGTGCCGTTCCAGCGCCGAGTCCTTCGTCAACCCGGCGAAGTCGCTGGCCCTCGGGCTGGCCGGGTCGATCCCGATCGTCTGGGGGTCGTCCCCGCTGGCCACCGTCGCGGCGCGGCGCTTCGGCGACACGCTCTCCGCCAACGCCCGCTACCCGGTGGTCACCGGGGCGCTCGGCGAGGCCGGTCGCGGTCGCGTCGGCCTGCTGGACGGCGTCTTCGGCGGCCTGGTCGAGTCGGCGCGGGACATCTTCGCCGACCCGGACGAGGCCGAGGGCGACCCGACCCGGCTGCGGCTGGTGCTGCTGCGCGACGGCGGGCTCAACGCCGAGGACGACACCGACGAGCCGCTCGCCGTCGAGGAGCGCCGCGCCGACGCGGTGCAGACCCTCGCCGAGCGGCGCGGCGTGCGTTGCGAGGTGGTGACCGCCGAGGGCGGCTCCGCGCTGGAGCGGCTCGCCTCGCTCGTCGCGGTGCCCGACTTCGCCTCGGTCTACCTGGCCCTGGCCCACGGCCTGGACCCGATGGCGGTCCCGGCGATCACGGAGATGAAGGAGCTGTCGAACCAGTGAGCGCAAATGGCGGGACGAAGGCGATCGTCGCCGCCCTGCTGGCCAACGTCGGCATCGCCGTCACCAAGTTCATCGCGTTCATCCTGACGGGTTCCTCGTCGATGCTGGCGGAGGCGATCCACTCGGTCGCCGACTCCGGTAACCAGGGCCTGCTGCTGCTCGGCGGCAAGCGGGCCAAGCGCGAGGCCACCCCGCAGCACCCCTTCGGGTACGGCCGGGAGCGCTACATCTACGCGTTCATCGTGTCGATCGTGCTGTTCAGCCTCGGTGGGCTGTTCGCGCTCTACGAGGCGTACCACAAGTGGTCGCACAAGGGGGGCATCACCGAGTGGCAGTGGGTGCCGGTCACCGTGCTGGTGGCGGCGATCATCATGGAGTCGTTCTCCTTCCGGACCGCGATCAAGGAGTCCAACCTCGTCCGGGGCAACCAGTCCTGGGTGAAGTTCATCCGTCGGGCCAAGGCGCCCGAGCTGCCGGTGGTGCTGCTGGAGGACTTCGGCGCGCTGGTCGGTCTGGTCTTCGCGCTCTTCGGCGTCGGCATGACCCTGATCACCGGCAACGGCCGGTGGGACGCGGCCGGCACCGCGATGATCGGCGTGCTGCTGGTGGTCATCGCGATCACCCTGGCGATCGAGACCAAGAGCCTGCTGCTCGGCGAGGGCGCCGAGCAGCACGACCTGGCGGCGATCGAGCAGGCGATCACCAGCGGCCCCGAGGTCGAGCGGATCATCCACATGAAGACGCTCTACCTCGGCCCCGAGGAGCTGATGGTCGCCGCGAAGATCGGCGTGCCGCCCTGCGAGAGCGCCGAGGAGCTGGCCCGCGGCATCAACGCCGTCGAGGCCCGGATCCGCAGCGCGGTGCCGATCGCCCGGTTGATCTACCTGGAGCCGGACATCTACAGCGCCGCCGCCGAGCGGGCCGGCACGGGCGCGGCCGCGCCCACCGCCGTACCGGGGCCGGAGGATGAGCCGGGCGAGGTGGCCGGGCAGGCCGGAGGCTGAGCGTGGAACTGCTTCACGGGCCGATCCGCGACTACGCCTGGGGGTCCCGCTCGGCCATCGCCGAGCTGCAGGGGCGCCCGGTGCCCAGCGACGGCCCGGAGGCGGAGCTGTGGCTGGGCGCCCACCCGGGCGCCCCGGCCACGGTCGACACCGACGGCGACCGGGTGAGCCTGGTCGACCTGGTCACCGCCGAGCCGGGTCGCTGGCTCGGCGAGCAGGTGGTCGACCGGTTCGGCACCCGGCTGCCGTTCCTGCTGAAGGTGCTCGCCGCGGACGCCCCGCTGAGCCTCCAGGCGCACCCGGACCCGGAGCAGGCCCGGGCCGGGTACGCCGCCGACGCCGCGCGCACCGACGGGCAGCGCAACTACGTCGACCCGTACCACAAGCCCGAGCTGCTGGTCGCGCTCTCGCCGATGGAGGCGCTCTGCGGGTTCCGCGACCCGGCGGAGTCGGCCGACGTGCTCGGCGCGTTCGGCGTACCCGCGCTGGAGCCGGTGGTGGCCGCGCTGCGCACCGGGCCGGCGGGCCTGCGCGACGCCGTACGCCTGCTGTTGACCTGGCCGGCCGCGGACCGTGCCGGGCTGGTCGACGCGGTGGCGGCGGCGGACGTGGCCGGCCCGGATGCCGAGCTGGCCCGGGCGCTGGCGGCCAGCTACCCGGCCGACCCGGGGGTGCTGGTGGCGTTGCTGCTGCACCACGTGTGGCTGGCGCCGGGGGAGGCGATCTGGATGCCGGCCGGCAACCTGCACGCCTACCTGCGCGGCACCGGGGTGGAGATCATGGCGGCCAGCGACAACGTGCTGCGCGGCGGGCTCACGCCGAAGCGCGTGGACGTCGACGAGCTGCTGCGGGTGCTCCGTTTCGAGGTGCTGACCGACCCGGTGGTCACCGCGCGGCCGGTGGCGCCGGGGGTGGTCTGCTGGCCGGTGCCGGTCGAGGACTTCGCGCTGCACCGGGTGACCGTGGACGCGACCGCGCCCCAGGTGCGGCTGCCGCTGCCGGGGCCCCGGGTGGTGCTCTGCCGGGCCGGCCGGGTCGCGGTGGACGACGGGACGGGTGCCCTCACCCTCGGTCCCGGGCAGGCCGCCGTCGGTCCGGCCGCCGCGGGCCCGCTGGTCTTCTCCGGCGAAGGTGAGGCGTTCGTCGCCACCGCCGGCCTCCGCTGACACCCCGCTGTCGTCGAGGTGACGTGCCACCCCGGCCTCGTTTCCGCGACACGAGTCCGACTTTCCCGAAATAGCTTGACTCGTTTCTGGCGCAGTGTGACTGTATGGGTGCGCAGCGTTGTCGCGACGAAGGTCCGGGAACGCGCGGGGGAACCAAACCGGGGGGATGCACGGGGCGGCCGGCTCGTGGACGGAAAGTCCGTCCATCACCGACCGCCCCGTGCGCTGTCTCCGGCGGCCTTCCGTGCGGCGCTGGACCACGCGCGTAAGGTGGAAGGTCGCGCAGCACATCGTTCGACAGGAGCTTCCATGACCAGCACCCTCCCGGCGTCCACCAGCGGCGCGCGACCGAGCACCCTCGCCGAGGGCGACTACAAGGTGGCGGATCTGTCGCTCGCCGAGTTCGGGCGCAAGGAGATCCAGCTCGCCGAGCACGAGATGCCCGGCCTGATGGCGATCCGCCGCGAGTTCGCCGACGCCCAGCCGCTCGCCGGCGCCCGGATCACCGGCTCGCTGCACATGACCATCCAGACCGCCGTCCTGATCGAGACCCTGGTCGCGCTCGGCGCGCAGGTCCGGTGGGCGTCCTGCAACATCTTCTCCACCCAGGATCACGCCGCCGCCGCGATCGTCGTCGGCCCGACCGGCACCCCCGAGGCCCCGGCCGGCGCCCCCGTGTACGCCTGGAAGGGCGAGAGCCTCGAGGAGTACTGGTGGTGCACCGAGCAGGTGCTGACCTGGCCTGACGGCGCGGGCCCCAACATGATCCTCGACGACGGCGGTGACGCCACCCTGCTCGTGCACAAGGGCGTCGAGTTCGAGAAGGCCGGGGTCGTCCCGCCGGTCGAGTCCGCCGACTCCGAGGAGTACGCGGTCATTCTCCAGGTGCTGCACCGCTCGCTCGCCGAGGACGGCCAGCGCTGGACCCGGATCGCCTCCGCCATCAAGGGCGTGACCGAGGAGACCACCACCGGCGTGCACCGGCTCTACGAGATGCACCGCGCCGGCACCCTGCTCTTCCCGGCCATCAACGTCAACGACTCGGTGACCAAGAGCAAGTTCGACAACAAGTACGGCTGCCGGCACTCCCTCATCGACGGCATCAACCGGGCCACCGACGTGCTGATCGGCGGCAAGATGGCCGTCGTGCTCGGCTACGGCGACGTGGGCAAGGGCTGCGCCGAGTCGCTGCGCGGCCAGGGCGCCCGGGTCGTGGTGACCGAGGTCGACCCGATCTGCGCGCTTCAGGCGGCGATGGACGGCTACCAGGTCGCCACCCTGGACGACGTGGTCGAGAAGGCCGACATCTTCATCACCGCGACCGGCTGCTTCGACGTCATCACCAACGAGCACATGGCCCGGATGAAGCACCAGGCCATCGTCGGCAACATCGGCCACTTCGACAACGAGATCGACATGGCCGGCCTGGCGAAGCGCTCGGACGTCACCCGGGAGAACATCAAGCCGCAGGTCGACCTGTGGCGCTTCGACGACGGCCACGCCATCATCGTGCTCTCCGAGGGCCGCCTGCTGAACCTGGGCAACGCCACCGGGCACCCGAGCTTCGTGATGTCGAACTCGTTCGCCAACCAGACGATCGCCCAGATCGAGCTGTACGCCAAGACCGACGAGTACCCGGTCGGCGTCTACGTGCTGCCCAAGCACCTGGACGAGAAGGTCGCCCGGCTGCACCTGGAGGCGCTCGGCGCCAAGCTGAGCCACCTCTCCAAGGAGCAGGCCGCCTACCTCGGCGTCGCCGTCGAGGGCCCGTTCAAGCCGGAGCACTACCGCTACTGAGCTCCACCTCGAAGGACCGGGTCGGCCGCCGTGCGGCCGGCCCGGTCCTTTTCCGCGTACGCCGACAGTCGGCCCCCCGGCGCTCCGCGCCGGCTCCCGCCCACGTCGCTCCGCGCCGGCTCCCGCCCCCCGGCGCTCCGCGCCGGCTCCCGCCGCATCGCTCCGGCCCTGGTGACCCGGCTTGCGGCGGGTCGCGGTGTCGGGGGTCGTCAACACCGCGACCCGGCCGTATGTCGGGCAGCGCCGGCCGGGGGGGGCGGTGGGCGCGGAGACGACTCAGCGTGGCAGGCGGCGGTTCGGTCGGATCCAGGTCCAGACGCACCAGGCCAGCCAGGCCAGCGACACCGCGGCGGCCAGCGGGCGCATCCGCAGCTCGCTGAGGACCACGACCACGGCCAGCACCGCCAGCCAGGGCAGCAGGCCCCTCATGCCCCGGGTCCGATGGCGCGGGGGTGGACTGCCGAGGGACGCCGCCGCGCCGACCGGGGGCCGCGCACCGGGAAGGGGCCGGAAGTGCCTGGCAGGGGCGTGCCGGCCGGAGTGATGGTGGCAATGATCAAGGTGGCCTGCCTCGTCCGTCCGTGGGGGTCCGGCCGATTTTGTCACGAGGCGGGCAGGTGGACTCGTCGCGATCGACTTGACGGCACCCCGGGAGCAGGAGGAAGGTAAGTCTGCCCTAAGTTAACTGAGGCAACCCTCACCAAGACGGAGTACCGATGTTCGCCACGTACCTGATCGGCCTGCGCGAGGGCCTGGAAGCGACCCTCGTGGTCAGCATCCTGGTCGCCTTTCTGGTGAAGTCGCAGCGCCGGGAGCGCCTGCCGCACGTCTGGCTCGGGGTCGGGCTCGCCGTCGCGCTTGCGGTGGTCTTCGGCTGGTTCATCGAGTACACGTCCACCACGCTGCTGAACACCTCCGAGGAGCGGGAGCTCTTCGATGCGATCACCTCCGTTGCCGCAGTGGTCTTCGTCACCTGGATGATCTTCTGGATGCGGCGCGCCGCCCGGTCCATGGCGGGTGAGCTGCGCGGCAAGCTGACCGACGCGCTTGCGGTCGGCGCGGTGGCCGTCACCGGGATGGCCTTCCTCGCGGTGATCCGCGAAGGGTTGGAGACGGCGCTCATCTTCTACTCGGCCGCCCGAGGGCTCGCCGACAACAACACCGGGCCGCTGCTGGCGCTGGCCGGCGGGATCGCGACTTCGGTCCTGCTCGGTTTCCTGCTCTACGCGAGCGCCCTGAAGATCAACCTCAGCAAGTTCTTCACCTGGACCGGGGCCCTGCTGATCCTGGTCGCCGCCGGCATCTTCAAGTACGGCGTGCACGACTTCCAGGAGGCCGGTGTCCTGCCCGGCCTCAATGACAAGGCCTTCGACATCTCCGCCACGCTCGACCCCAGCACCTGGTACGCCACCCTGCTGAGCGGGATGTTCAACATCACCCCGGCGCCGAGCGTGCTGGAGATGGTCGCCTGGGTCGCCTACGCCGTGCCGGTGCTGGTGCTCTTCCTCAAGAAGCCCTCTCGCGGCGCCGCCAGGCCGGCCGCCCCCGCCGCCCCCGCGAGCAACCCGGCCGGCACGGGCGACGGTGCCGCCGAGCCGGCCACGCCCACCAGCTCGACCTCCGCGCCGAAGAGCGCCTGAATCCACCTGCTCCGAGGAGACAGAAACTGATGCGTACCACCCGCTTCCTGGTGCTCGCCGCCGCCGGCGTGCTGGCCGTCACCGGCGTGACCGCCTGCAGCGACGGCAAGAAGCAGGACGGCGCGAAGGGCGCCAACGCGGTCAAGGTCAAGGCCACCGACACCGCCTGCGAGATCGACGTCACCGACCTCACCGCCGGCCAGGCGACCTTCTCCATCACCAACTCCGGCAGCAAGGTCAACGAGTTCTACGTGTACGCGGCCGGTGACCGGGTGATGGGCGAGGTGGAGAACATCGCCCCGGGGCTCAGCCGCGAGCTGCGCGTCGAGCTGGCCGCCGGGACGTACGAGACCGCCTGCAAGCCTGGGATGAGCGGCCGGGGCATCCGCGGCGCGCTGAAGGTCAGCGGCGCCGCCGCGACCGTGGCACCGGACGCGGCGCTGGCCCAGGCCACCGCCAGCTACCAGCGGTACGTGACCAGCCAGACCGCCGCCCTGCTGACGAAGACCGAGGAGTTCGTCACCGCGGTCAAGGCCGGCGACGCCGCCAGGGCCAAGGCGCTCTACCCGGTCGCCCGCACCTACTGGGAGCGGATCGAGCCGGTGGCGGCAAGCTTCGGCGACCTCGACCCGAAGATCGACGGGCGCGAGGAGATCGTCGAGGAGGGCATGGAGTTCACCGGCTTCCACCGGATCGAGAAGGACCTGTGGACCACCGGCGACATCAGCAAGGACGGCCCGATCGCCGACCGGCTGCTCGCCGACGTCAAGGAGATCGTGGCCCGGGCCAACGCCGAGAAGCTCACCCCGCTCCAGCTCGCCAACGGCGCCAAGGCGCTGCTCGACGAGGTCGCCAGCGGCAAGATCACCGGTGAGGAGGAGCGCTACTCGCACACCGACCTCTGGGACTTCAACGCCAACCTGGAGGGTTCCAAGGCCGCGATCGCCGCGCTGCGCCCGGCCCTGGAGCAGCGCTCGCCCGAGCTGGTCACCCAGCTCGACACGGAGTTCGCCAACGCCGAGCGGGCGCTCGGCCAGCACCGGGCCGGTGACGGCTGGAAGCTGCACACCGAGCTGAGCAAGACCGAGCTCAAGGAGCTGTCCGACAGCATCAACGCCCTCGCCGAGCCGATCAGCAAGGTCGCCGCCGTCGTCGCCCGGTGACGGCCGGTCCAACAGGAGAACCGATGAGTGAGCAGACCAGCGCGTCCACCCCGTCCGCCGGGGCCGCCCGGGGTCGGCTGTCCCGGCGGCAGGCCATCACCCTCGCCGGGGTCGGGGTCGCCGGGGTGGCCGGGGTCGCCGCCGGCGCCGGCGCGCTGGTCCGCGACGCCGACCACGCGGCGGCGAACGACCTGGCGGCCGGCGCGGTGCCGTTCCACGGCGAGCACCAGGCCGGCATCACCACCCCCGCGCAGGACCGCCTGCACGTCGTCGCGTTTGACGTGATCACCAAGGACCGGGCCCGGCTGGTGGCGCTCCTGCAGGAGTGGACCGCCGCCGCCGCCCGGATGACCGCCGGCCGGGACGCCGGGGTGATCGGCGCGGTCGACGGCATGCCGGAGGCCCCGCCGGACGACACCGGCGAGGCGCTCGGCCTGCCGCCGTCGCAGCTCACCCTCACCATCGGCTTCGGCCCGACGCTGTTCCGGGACGAGCAGGGCAGGGACCGGTTCGGCATCGCCGACCGGCGGCCCGCCGCCCTGGCCGACCTGCCGCACTTCGCCGGGGACGCGCTGCGCCCGGAGATCTCCGGTGGCGACCTCTGCGTCCAGGCCTGCGCCAACGACCCGCAGGTGGCGGTGCACGCCATCCGCAACCTGGCCCGGATCGGCATGGGCGCGGTGAGCGTCCGCTGGTCGCAGCTGGGCTTCGGGCGTACCTCCTCGACCTCGCGCGACCAGGCGACGCCGCGCAACCTCTTCGGCTTCAAGGACGGCACCGCCAACCTCAAGTCGGAGGACGCCGGGCTGCTGCGCGAGCAGCTCTGGGCCCAGCCGGGCGACGGGCCGGAGTGGATGACCGGCGGGTCGTACCTGGTCACCCGGAAGATCCGGATGCAGGTCGAGACCTGGGACCGCAGCTCGCTGGCCGAGCAGGAGCAGATCGTCGGGCGGACCAAGGGCAGCGGCGCGCCGCTGGGCCGCCGGGACGAGTTCGACGAGCCCGACCTCGACGCCAAGCGCGACGGCGGGGAGCCGGTCATCGCCACCACCGCGCACGTGCGGCTCGCCCATCCGAGCCGCAACAACGGTGCCCGGCTGCTGCGCCGGGGCTACAACTTCGTGGACGGCTCGGACGGGCTGGGCCGGCTCGACGCCGGGCTCTTCTTCATGGCGTACCAGCGGGACCCGCGTAAGCAGTTCGTGCCGATCCAGACCCAGCTCGCCCGAAACGACGCGATGAACGAGTACCTGCGTCACGTCTCCAGCGCGCTGTTCGCCTGCCCGCCCGGCGTTCGGGACGCCGCCGACTGGTGGGGCCGCCCGCTCTTCACCTGACCGCTCCCGCCTCCGTTCGCCGGCCACGACGTGGTGGTCCACGTCGTGGCCCGCGGCCACGTCGAGGGTCCGGCCTGATGGCCGGGGCGTTCTCGGGGCGGTGTCAGCGGGGCGGTGTCAGCGGCGTCGGCGCGGCGCGGGGGGCCGGAACCGCCGGGCGGGGGCCGGCTGGCGAGCGGTCCGCGGTGGCCTCGACGGGTACGGCGGGTGCGCCCGGGGTCGGTGCCAGCTCGGGCCAGAGGGTGGCGGTGAGCGTGCGGGCCCGGCGCAACCGGAGGGCCCCGCGGCGGTTCCGCTCGGCCAGCATGGCGGCCAGCAGGAGCGGTTCCGGTACGCGGGGTGGCGGTGGCGGCGACGTCACGGCGGCCACCTCGCTCCACAGTGCCCGCGCCAGCAGGGTCCGGGACGGCTCGGCGAACCGGTGCGCCCGGGTCAGGTACTGCCGCACGGCCAGGGCCAGCGGGTCGTCCAGCCGGGTCAGGTCCAGGGTGACCGCCCACCCGGTCAACGGCGGGATGATCATCGGCGCCGGCAGCCAGGGCTGCGTCGTACGGGTGTGCACCACCATCGTGCCGGCGACCAGGTCGCCCAGCCGCCGGCCGCGCCGGTCGGTGAGCATCACCGCCACGCCGGCGACCCAGCTCAGCAGCGGCAGCACCAGGCCCGGCCACTCCACCGCGACCCCGACCAGCGCCCGGCTGAGCGACTGCCGCAGCCCGACCGGGCCGCCGTCGGCGCTGACCACCCGCAGCCCGACGGCCATCTTGCCGGGCGTACGGCCGTGGTTGAAGCGCTCGAAGAGCACCGGGTAGCCGACCAGCACCAGCACCAGGAACACGGTCGCCAGGGCGTTCGTCAGGGCCTCGTCCACGCCGGGCAGCGTGTTCAGCGCCAGGGCCGCCAACGCCGTCCCGAGCAGCAGCACCAGGACCACCTGGGTCCCGACGTCCAGCAGCAGCGCCAGCACCCGGGAGCCCAGCCGGGCCGCCCGCACGTCGAGCTGGACGGCCTCGCCGCTGACCAGGCCGGCGTCGGCCCCGGTCGGGAAACGGTCGGCGCCGCCGGGCGCGGCGGGCGCCGGTGGTTGCGCTCTCACCCGCACAGTGAACACTATGAGCGCCGGACGGGGGAGGACGAGTGGATCTCGACGCGTACGTCGCCGAGCACCAACACGAGTGGCGGCGGCTGGAACAGCTCTGCGACCGGCGCCGGCTGGCCGCTGACGAGGTCGACGAGCTGGTGGCGCTCTACCAGCGCACCGCCACCCACCTGTCCGCGCTGCGCAGCCGCTCGCCCGACCCCGGGCTGGTCAGCCGCCTGTCCCAGCTGGTGCTGCGGGCCCGGGCCCGGGTGACCGGGCGGCGCGGCCCGTCCTGGATTGCGGTGGCCCGGTTTTTCACCGTCGACTTCCCCGGTGCCGTCTACCGCGCCTGGCCCTGGTGGTGCGCGGTGGCGACCGGGTTCAGCCTGCTCAGCGGCTTCCTCATCTGGTACGTCGCCGGCAACCCCGACACCGCTGCGGCGTTCATCGGCCCGCAGGCGGCGGCCGACCTGGTCGACTCCGGCTTCGCCGGCTACTACACCGAGTTCTCCGCGCCGACCTTCGCCTTCCACCTGTGGACCCACAACGCCTGGATCGCGGCCCAGTGCCTGGCGTCCGGGGTGCTGGTCGTGCCCGTGTTCTACCTGCTCTGGCAGAACGCGCTGAACGTCGGCGTGGTCGGCGGCGTGATGGTCTCCTACGGCCGGGCCGACGTCTTCTTCGGACTGATCACCCCGCACGGGCTGCTCGAACTGACCGGGGTGTTCGTCGCCGCCGGGGTGGGCCTGCGTACCGCGTGGGCGTGGATCTCCCCGCCGGCGCACCTGACCCGGGGCCGGGCCGTCGCCGAGGCGGGGCGTTCGGCGATCCTGGTCGCCGTCGGCCTGGTCGGGCTCTTCGCGGTCTCCGCGCTGCTGGAGGCCTTCGTCACCCCGGCGCCCGTGCCGATCGCGCTGCGCGTGGGGCTCGGGGCCGCGGTCTGGCTGGGTTTCCTCGGGTACGTGGCGGTCCTGGGCCGCCGGGCGGTGGCCGCGGCGTCCGTGCCCGCCGAGCGGACCGACCCCTGGCTGGCCGAACTCAGAGTTGGCCGAGAGCCTTGAGGCGGAGGTAGGTGTCGGCGACCGTGGGGGCGAGGCGGTCCGCCGGGGCGTCCACCACGGTCACGCCGTACCGGCCGAGGGCGGCGCGGACCCGGTCCCGCTCGGCCAGCGCCCGCCAACCCGCCGCCGCCGCGTACGCGTCCTCCGGCCGGGCCGGCACGGCGGTGGTCAGCCGGGTGAGCACCGGGTCGTGTACGGCCGCCAGCACCACCCGGTGCCGGGCGGCCAGCCGGGGCAGCACCGGCAGCAGGCCCTCGCCGAGCGCGCCCGCCTCCAGTGCGGTGAAGAGCACCACCAGGCTGCGCTGCCGCTCCCGGCGGAGGATCTCCCCGACGATCAGCTCGAAGTCGGTCTCCACCAGCGCCGGCTGCAGCGGTGCCACGGTGGTCACCAGCCGGCTGAGCAGGGCCGCCCGCCCGCTGCCGGTGACCGTGGCCCGGATCGCCGCGTCCGCGGCGATCAGGTCGACCCGGTCGCCGGCCCGGGCGGCCAGCGCGGTGAGCAGCAGCGCCGCGTCGATCGCGGTGTCCAGCCGGGGCTCGTCGCCGACGCGTACCGCCGAGGTGCGGCCGGTGTCCAGCACGCAGACCAGCCGGCGGTCCCGCTCCGGCCGCCAGGTGCGGACCAGCACGTCGGCCCGCCGGGCGCTGGCCCGCCAGTCGATCGAGCGGACGTCGTCGCCGACCACGTACTCGCGCAGGGTGTCGAATTCGGTGCCCTGGCCGCGTCCCCGGCTGACCTGCATGCCGTCGATCACCCGTAGCCGGGAGAGCTTCTCCGGCAGGTGCCGCCGGGAGTCGAAGCGCGGCAGCACCCGCAGTGTCCAGGCCGGGGTGGCGGGCCGCCCGGCGCGCTGCCGGAAGGCCAGCCCCAGCGGGCCCAGCGAGCGCACCGCCAGGGCCACCGCGGGCCGGTCGCCGCGTCGGGTCGGGGTGAGTCGACTGGGCAACGGGGCGTCGCCGCCCGCCGCCACCCGCACGATCCGCCCCGGCGGCACCTCCGGCCAGGCCCCGGCCGAGGGCACCCAGGCATCGCGGACCTGGGCGCGCAGCGTACGGCCGGAAGTGTTGGCCAGGCGCAGCGAGACGGTGGCGGTGCCGCCGAGCCGGACGGTCCGGTCGCCCTCGCGGGTGGCGGTGACCGCGTGCAGCGGCGCGGCCAGCGCCCAGTCCAGGGCGCAGAGCAGCAGCACCGCGCCGGTCATCGCGACGACCCCGAGGAACGGGTCCGGCCACGCCGGCAGGGTCAGCGCACCCACCAGCAGCAGGACGGCCGCCCGCCAGGTCATCGTGGCGTCGGCACGGTGGCCAGCACCGTGTCCAGCACCGTGTCCACGCCGACGCCCTCCAGCTCCACCTCGGGCCGCAGCCGCAGCCGGTGTCGCAGCGTCGGCCGGGCGGTGGCCTTGACGTCGTCCGGGGTGACGTGGTCCCGCCCGGCCAGCCAGGCCCACGCCTTCGCCGTGTTGAGCAGGGCGGTCGCGCCCCGGGGCGAGGCGCCCAGCTCCAGCGCCGGGGTGGCCCGGGTGGCCCGGCACAGGTCCACGATGTAGCCGAGGACGGGTTCGGCCACGTACCCCCGCCCGACGGCCTCCCGGGCCGCGGCCAGGTCGGCGGCGGTGGCCACCGGTCGTACGCCGGCGGCGGCCAGGTCCCGCGGGTCGAAGCCGGCGTGGTGCGCCCGCAGCACGCCCAGCTCCTCGTCCCGGGTGGGCAGCGGCACGGTGAGCTTGAGCAGGAACCGGTCCAGCTGCGCCTCCGGCAGCTGGTAGGTGCCCTCGTACTCGACGGGGTTCTGGGTGGCGGCGACGATGAACGGGTCGGGCAGCGGCCGGCGGGCACCCTCGACGGAGACCTGCCGTTCCTCCATGACCTCCAGCAGCGCCGACTGGGTCTTCGGCGGGGTGCGGTTGATCTCGTCGGCGAGCAGCAGGTTGGTGAAGACCGGCCCCTCCCGGAAGGTGAACGCGGCGGTGTGCGGGTCGAAGATCAGCGACCCGGTGACGTCGCCCGGCATCAGGTCGGGGGTGAACTGCACGCGCTTCGAGTCCAGGTCCAGCGCGGTCGCGACGGTGCGGATCAGCAGCGTCTTGGCCACCCCCGGTACGCCCTCCAGCAGCACGTGCCCCCGGCAGAGCAGCGCGATCACCAGCCCGGTGACCACGGCGTCCTGCCCGACGACCGCCTTGGCCACCTCGGCGCGCAGCCGGTGCAGGGCGGCGCGGGCGTCGTCCGCGCCGGCGGTCGCGGTCGCGGCGGGTGCGACGGGGTGGGTCACCGGTGGTCTCCTTCGGTCGGGTGGTCGGGGGGTGCCGCGACCGTACGGGTCACCCGGTCCAGCGACCGGGCCAGCTCCAGCAGTTCGGCGTCGGAGGTCGGCGCGTCCCCGTACAGCAGCTCGTGCGCCTGCTCCGGTGTGCCGCCGGTCCGGGCGGCGACCAGCGCGGACACCTCGGTCAGCGGGGTGGTCGCGGGCAGGTTGAGCCGGGTGAGCAGCCGGTCCAGGGCGGCGGCGCGCAGCGTGTCGGCGGCCGGGCCGCGGGCGCGGGCGCGCTGGTAGAGCCGCGCCCGGCCGAGGACCGTCTCGGCGGAGCGGACCCGCACCGGCAGCGGCTCGGCGACCGGTGGGCCGAGCCGGCGGGCCCGCCAGAGCACGACCAGCAGCGCCGCCAGCGCGAGCTGCACCAGCAGCGCCCAGAACCAGGCGGGGAACGCCGCCCAGAGCGGGTTCTGCCGGTCCGGCCGTTGGGCCTGCTCCTGCTGGTCGTCGCCGTCGGACGGGTCGCCGTCGGAGCCGCCCGGGTGGCCCTCGCTGGGCTGGCCGCCGTGGCCGTCACCGGTGCCGCCGCCGTAGGTGGTGGAGCCGCCGGGGGTGGGCGACCAGGCGGGCTCGCCGCTGCTGCCGGTGCCGAAGTGCGGGGGCGGGGCGGGCCCGTCCAGGTCGAGCCAGACCACCCGGCCGTGGCCGCCGAGCAGCCCGGTGGCCAGCGCCCGGTTGCCCCACTCGCCGATCCGGTCGTTGCGGAACGGGTCGCTGGCGCCGATCACCACCACGTCGGCCGCCCAGGGCAGGTGGACCAGCCCGCCGGAGTAGCAGCTGCGCAGGGTGGCCGCGAAGCCGCGGGGTGGGGCGTACCGCTGGAGCCGGGCGGCGGCGGTGCCGGCCCGGGCGGCCTCGGGCAGTGGGCAGGGCACCCCGTCGGTGTCCGGGGCGACCGCCCGGGTGGCCCAGCGCCGGTCGGCCGGCACCAGCGGCAGGTCGACCGACTCCAGCACCCGCCGGGACGGGTCGACCAGGACGAGACGGCTGCCGGCCGGCAGGTCACCCAGCGCGCCGACGGTGTCCGGGTGCAGCAGCTCCGGCGCCGGCACGAACAGCGTCGCCGGCCGGCCGTCGAGCGCCAGCAGGGCCCGCAGGGTGTCCGTCTCCCGCTGCACGGTGACGCCCTGCCCGCGCAGCGCCCCGGCCAGCCGGCTGCCGCCGTCGTCGCCGGTCGCCACCGGGGAGAGGAAGCCCCGTTCGGTGGCGTCCGGCTGGTCGACCGCGCGGGTGACCACGGTGACCGTGAGCAGCATGGCGGCCAGCGCGAACGGGATCACCAGTCGGTGCCAACGGTAGCGCCGCCGGGGCGGGGGTGGGGCGGTGGGCGGTGCGGCCGGCGGCGCGGCGGTGGCGGTCATCGCGGCTTCTCCGGACCGCCGGCCAGCACCCGGTCCAGTTCGTCGGCGAGCTCCCGCATCCGCCGGTCGTGCTCGGCGGAGGCGGTACGCCGGGCGTACCAGAGCTCGGAGAAGATCGTGCCCGCAGCGCGGAGCGTCGGGTCGACCGGGGGACGGTTGCGGGCCGCCGCCTCGGTCAGTTCGGTGACGGTCATGCCGGGGCGCTGCTCCACCGCCCCGGTGGCGATCAGCCGGCGGACCATGCCGCGCAGCCGTTCCCGGACCGCCTCGGCGAAGCGGCCCTCGGCGGCCAGCCGGTCGGCGAGGGAGAGGGCCGGCCCGGACGGCGGTTCGGCCCCGCCCGCGCGGGGTCGGGGCAGCTCCGGGGCCTGCGTGGCGGGCCGCGTCCGCCGCCGCCACCTGAGCAGCCGGAGCTTACGCAGCCGGGGCAGCCGGAGTCGGGGCAGCCGGAACGGGAGTCGGGGCAGGCGGAGTCGGGGCAGGCGGCGGGGCACCCACGCCGGCCAGTGGTACCAGGCCAGCGCGGCCAGCGCGGCGGCCAGCAGGAGCAGCAGCGCCGCCAGCGGCAGCGGCACCAGGTCGCCGAGCGCGGCGGTGGTCTCGGTCCACCAGCGGCTGAAGCTCATCGGTCGGCCGCCAGCAGGACGGGCTCGGCGAGGCCGGCGGGGGAGCGGGCGAGCCGGATGTCCAGCCCCTCGGTGCGCATCCGGTTGTCGAGGTGGACCACCGCGTCCAGGCAGGCCAGCGCCGGGTAGGCGACAGTGTTCACCCCGGCCCAGACCACGATGGCGGCGACCGGGGCCAGGGCCGGGTCGCCGAGGTCGACCAGGTCGAGGGAGTCGAGCCCGGTGAAGACGCCCAGGGCGAGGCCGACCCGCAGGATCCACCAGCCGAGGTAACCGAGCACCCGGACGGCGGCGACCTGCCCACCGCCGCGCACGGCCAGCCGCGCCGCACGTCCGACCGCCTGCTCCACCGGGACCCGGTCCACCGCCAGGGCGGCCGCGACGGAGCCGAACAGGGGGTACGCGACGAACCACACCGGGCCGGTCAGGCCGGCGAGCATGACGACGAGGCCGACCAGGAGCGCGAGCAGCAGGGTGGCGCCGTACCGGGCCCCGCGGGGGCGCAGCAGTTCGCGTACGCCGGCGCGGCGGCCGAGCAGCGCGGCGCCGGCGGCCCGGGCGGCCGGGTTGCCGAGCAGCGTGACGATCACCGCCTCGGTCGCGGCGCCCAGCGCCAGCAGGAACCACAGCGCGGTGAACCCGTCGCCGCGCAGCAGCCAGGTCGGCGGCTCGACGCCGGCGGCCAGCCGCACCGGGTACAGCAGCAGTTGCTCGCCGACGGCCAACAGGGCGCCCAGCGGGAGCAGCAGGCGGCCCTGGGTACGCAGCAGCAGCACCGCCGAGTCGAGCAGCTCTCCGACGGTCAGCGGGCGCCTCGGGAGCACGGCGGTCGGGCCGACGTCGGGCACGCGTACTCCTGCTCCTGACGGGTCTCGGTGGCGGGCGGCGGCGCGCCCGGGGATCATGGTGACACGGCCGGTCCGATCGGGTGGACCCGCACGCCGCGCGGCCCCCGCCGATGACCTTCGGCGGCGTGGGAGGTGCGGTGACACCACCCACGGCAGTACCGTGCCGGGTGACGCCGATCCCACCGAACTGAACGGGGATGGAAACATCAATCCCATGAGAGCCCGGGTACTGGTGGTCGACGACGACCCCGCGCTCGCCGAGATGCTCGGCATCGTCCTGCGCAGCGAGGGCTTCCTGCCCTCGTTCGTCGCCGACGGGGAACGGGCGCTGGCCGCGTTCCGGGACAGTCGACCCGATATCGTCCTGCTCGACCTGATGCTGCCCGGTATGAGCGGTATCGACGTGGCCCGGGCCATCCGGGCCGAGTCCGGCGTGCCGATCGTGATGCTGACCGCCAAGAGCGACACCGTCGACGTGGTGCTCGGCCTGGAGTCCGGTGCCGACGACTACGTGGTCAAGCCGTTCAAGCCCAAGGAGCTGATCGCCCGGATGCGGGCCCGGCTGCGGCGCGGCGAGGACGCCGCCCCGGAGATGCTGACGATCGGGCCGCCCAGCAACCAGATCAGCATCGACGTGCCGGCGCACACGGTCAGCCGGGACGGCGAGGAGGTGAAGCTGACGCCGCTGGAGTTCGACCTGCTGGTCGCGCTCGCCCGCAAGCCGCGTCAGGTCTTCACCCGCGAGGTGCTGCTGGAGCAGGTCTGGGGCTACCGGCACGCGGCGGACACCCGGTTGGTGAACGTGCACGTGCAGCGGCTGCGCGCCAAGATCGAGCCGGATCCGGAGCGACCGGAAATCATTCTCACGGTTCGGGGCGTGGGCTACAAGGCGGGTACCGGATAGCCTGGTCGCACCGTGACCAGCTCCCCGAGCCCCCACTCCCGGACCCCCGCCGGCCGGCGTTCCGCCGCGCGGGCGCTGGGGCGCGCCCTCGTCGGCTGGATCCTCGGCCTGCTCGCCGGCCTGCACCAGACCTGGCGCCGGTCGTTGCAGGTCCGGGTGGTGACCATCACCCTGGCGGTCTCCAGCCTGCTGGTCGGCGGCTTCGCCTACCTGATCGCCAGCAAGGTCACCAACATCCTGGTCGAGAACGCCCAGACCGACGTGCTGCTGCGGCTGCGCAGCGGCAGCGACTACTCGGCCAAGCAGTTCAACCTCTACAGCCAGCCCCAGGAGGCCCAGCTCCAGGACACCATCGAGGGCACGGTCAACTACCTGGCCGGGGGTGACCCGCAGCAGACCAGTGGGGTGGTCGTGGCGATCACCGCCGACAGCTACGAGGGCATCATCGGGACCCGGACCTCCCCGGCGACGGACGTCCGGCCGCTGATCAGCCCGCAGCTGCGGGCCGCCGTCGCGGACGGCAAGGTCGCCCACCAGATCCGTACCGGCCGGCTCGGCGGCGCGAAGACCAAGTACCTGGTGTACGGCTCGCCGGTGCCGACCGGCTTCGGCCAGTTGGAGCTCTACTACCTGGTGCCGCTGTCCCGGCAGGACGCCACCGCCGCCGACGCCCGGGCCACCGTGCTCGCCACCGGGGTGGCCCTGGTGCTGCTGCTGGGCCTGCTCGCCGCCCTGGTCACCCGCCTGGTGGTGACGCCGGTACGGGTGGCCGCCCGGACGGCCCAGCGGCTCTCCGCCGGCCTGCTCGACCAGCGGATGGTGGTCAACGGTGAGGACGACCTGGCCCTGCTGGCCGCCTCGTTCAACCAGATGGCGACCAACCTGCAACGGCAGATCCTCCGGCTGGAGGAGATGTCCCGGTTGCAGCGCCGGTTCACCTCCGACGTGTCGCACGAACTGCGTACTCCGCTCACCACCGTCCGGATGGCCGCCGACCTGCTCTTCGCCGAGCGCGACGAGTTCGACCCGGCCGTGGCCCGCAGCGCCGAACTGCTCCAGGCCGAGCTGGACCGGTTCGAGGAGTTGCTCACCGACCTGCTGGAGATCAGCCGCTTCGACGCCGGCTTTGCCATGCTCGATGCCGAGCCGACCGACCTGGTGCCGGTGGTGCACCGGGTCGCCGACCGGCTGGCCGGCCTGGCCGAGCGGGTCGGCGTGCCGATCCAGCTCGACGTGCCGGCCACCCCGGTCATCGCCGAGGTCGACCCCCGCCGGGTCGAGCGGGTGCTGCGCAACCTGGTCGGAAACGCGGTCGAGCACGGCGAGGCGAAGCCGGTGCTGATCACGCTGGGGATGGACCAGACCGCCGTCGCGATCACCGTGCGCGATCACGGGGTCGGGCTCAAGCCGGGGGAGGAGAAGCTGGTGTTCAACCGCTTCTGGCGGGCCGACCCGTCGCGGGCGCGGCAGACCGGCGGGACGGGTCTGGGCCTGTCGATCAGCCTGGAGGACGCCCGGCTGCACGGCGGCTGGCTGGAGGCGTGGGGCGCGCCCGGGCAGGGCGCCCAGTTCCGGCTCACGCTGCCGGCCCGGACCGGAGACCGGCTCACCACCTCGCCGCTGCGGCTGGTGCCGGCCGACGCCACGCTGCCGTTCGGCGGCCTCCGCGACGGCGACCTGCTGGCCATCGGCCCCGCCGGCGGGGGAGCCCTGGCCGTCGGGCCGGGGCCGGCCGCCGACGACGACCGGGCGGAGGTGCGCTCGTGAGACGGCGCGGGCTGGCCGGCCCGCTCTGCGTCGCGCTGCTGGTGCTCGGCGGCTGCGGCATCCCGGCGCAGACCGAGGTGCAGGTGGACGGGTCGGGGCCGGCGGCGGGGGCGGGTGCCTCCAGCTCCCGCCGGGGCGAGCCGCCCACCCGTACGGCCAGCGACGACCGGGAGGCCTTCGTCAGTAACTTCCTCTCCGCCGCCGCGGGCGAGCCGGAGCGGGCGTACACGCGGGTCAAGGGGTTCATCGCGCGGGAGGACAAGAGCCGCCTGCAGGAGAAGCAGGGCAGCGAGATCGCGGTCAACGTGGTCCGGTTGACCGAGAAGCCGGTGATCACCGAGAACGCCAACGGGCTGTTCACCGTCCGGGTGCCGGTGCAGCAGATCGGCGTGCTGCGCGCCAACGGCGTGCTCGCGCCGCCGGTGGCGACCGAGACGGAATACCAGTTCTCGCTGCGCAACGCCCGGCAGCCGGGGCAGGAGGGCGCCGAGGAGGGTGGTCTCTACGTCACCGATCCGCCGACCGTGCTGCTGCTGGAGGACGAGGCGCTGCGCCGGTACTACCAGCCCCACACGGTCTACTTCTGGAATTCCGACGGCACCCGCCTGGTCGCCGACCAGCGTTACCAGCCGCTCGCCGTGCCGCGCGAGCGGCTGGTCAGCGAGGTGGTCAAGTGGCTTGTCGCCGGCCCGTCCGACTGGCTGCGCCAGGGCGTCATCGGCCTGCCGGACCGGACCGCTCTGATCAACAACGCCATCAAGACCGACGGCCGGTGGGAGGTCAACCTGGACCTGCCCGGGGACGACCGCCGCAAGCTGGAGAAGCTCGGCATCCAGCTGGCCTGTTCCTTGCCCGATCTTGACGGCCAGCTCCAACTGACCACCCGCAATCAGTCGCAGGTGACCATCCCGGACCTGGAGAAGCACCGCCTCGCCCACCCGGTCTACCCGCTGACCGGGGGGCCGCAGCGGTTCACCGTCTACGAGGGCGCGATCCACCCGCTGTCGTTCCCGGCCGAGGCGAGCGGCACCGTGCCGCTCCGCGCCGAGGACAACCACAACGTCGTCTCGGCCTCGGTCCGGCGGGCCGGGGACAAGGTCCTTGCCGCCATGGTGACCACCGTCCCCGGCGGCCGGCAGCGCCTGGTGGCCGGGTTGGGCGCTGACCCGGTGCAGGTGATGACGCCGGGGCCGCAGGCCTTCGGCGCGATCGGCCGGCCGGTCTGGTTGCGCTCGCTCGACCCGGCCCAGCCGTACGGGCTGGTGGTTGCCGACGGACGGCTCTACCGGTTCGACGACCGGGCCCGGATGCTCCAGGTGCCGGTGAGCGCCTCCGGCCGGGTCACCGCCGTGGCGGCCTCGCTGGACGGGCACCGGATCGCCCTGATCGTCGGCGGTCGGCTCTACCTCTCCTCCGCGAACCTCGATGGTGGGATGGTCTCCCTGGGCCCGGTGCGGCCGGTCGCCACGACGCTCACCGATCTGTCGGCGGTGGACTGGGCGGGGGAGAACACTCTCGCCGTGGCCGGCTCGACCAACCGTTCCGCGGTCTACGTGGTGGGCGTCGACGGGGCACAGGAGGCGGCGCTCGTGAAAGACGTGGGTGCCCGGGTGACGCACCTGGCGGTGTACCCGACCAACCCGACGTCCGCCGTGTTGATCATGTACGAGGCGAACGGCGTCGCCTACCGCTACCCGGCGGACACCATCCGGCGGGATCAGGTGCTGGAGACGACGCCGCCGCCGTCCGGCGTCCGTCCGGGCAGCCCGACCGCGCCCTTCTTCCTGTTCTGAGCGCGTCGTGCGGGACCTCGGCGGGCTCTGGGCGGACCTGACCGACCTGGTGCTGCCGGTCGGGTGTGCGGGCTGCGGGCGGCCCGGGTCGGCGAGCCGGCGTGGGTTCTGCCCGGGTTGCGCCGACGCGCTCCAGGCGCTGCGCCCCGGCCCGGTACGCCCCACCCCGGCCCCACCCGACCTGCCGCCCTGCCACGCCCTCGGCCCGTACGCCGGGCAGTTGCGGGAGGCGCTGCTGGCGTACAAGGAGCGTGGCCGGCACGGTCTGGCCGGGCCGTTGGGCGCGTTGCTGGCCGAGGTGGTGGCCGGCGCGGTCGGCCCGGCGCGGCCGGTGCTGCTGGTGCCGGTGCCGGACACCGCGGTGGCCGCCCGGTCTCGCTACGGCGACCACCTGACCCGGCTGGCCCGGCACGCGGCGCGGCGGCTGGGCGCGGCGGGCTGGGACGTGCGGACTGCCCGGCCGCTGCGGGCGCTGCCCCGACCCGATTCGGTGGCGCTGGACAGCGCCGGGCGGGCCGCCGCGGCGGCGTCGGCGTTCCGGGCCCGCGGGGGCGGCGGCGGGCGCGTCGCCGACGGCCGGAGCGTGGTGGTGCTGGACGACATCCTCACCACCGGGGCGACCCTCGCGGCCGTGGCCCGCGCTTTGCGCGGCCTGGGAATAACGCCAAACGCCGCGGCCGTGCTCGCCGCAACGCAAAAACGGCGTCAGTGGTGACGCTTCGTGTTTCCGTTTCACCCCTTGGTGTATGAGGTGTTGAATATCTCCAGCGTTCTCGACAACTGGGGGTGACTGTCGGGCGAACACGAGTTAGCGTTTTCGTGTCGGGGGTAGGAGGCTCCAAACCCGCCCCCGGCGGTGGAAGGAGGCGTAGCCGTAACTGACCGGTCGACGCCGCCGGGATGCTCCCGAGGGTCACGTCGACCGGGTTGACGATCAGACGGCCATCCGAAAAAGGGAGGTCACGTGGACATCGTGGTCAAGGGCCGAAACGTTGAAGTGCCGGACCATTACCGGGTGCACGTAGCTGAGAAACTCGCGAAAATCGAACGCTACGACCACAAGCTCATCCGAGTCGACGTGGAGTTGTTCCACGAACGTAATCCCCGCCAGTCCGACACCTGCCAGCGAGTGGAGATCACCTGCGTCTCCCGGGGGCCGGTGATCCGGGCGGAGGCCTGCACGAACGACTTCTACAGTGCGCTCGACGCGGCCATCGCCAAGCTGGACACCCGGCTGCGTCGGGCGGCTGACCGCCGCCGCGTGCATCGGGGCCGGCACGCGCCGCTCTCCGTCGCCGCCGCCACCGCCGACCTGCCGGTGGCCGACCTGCCGGTGGCCGACCTCGACGGACTCGCGCCCCGGTCCGCCGGCACGGCCACCGCGGTGGCCGAGCGCGACGAGGAACCCGCCGACGAGTACGACGACCAGCCCTGGCACATCGCCCGGGCCAAGGTGCACGCGGGCGAACCGATGACCGTGGACGACGCTCTGTTCCAGATGGAACTGGTGGGGCACGACTTCTACCTGTTCCACGACAAGGAGTCCGGCCGGCCGAGCGTCGTCTACCGGCGGCACGCGTACGACTACGGCATCATCTCGCTCGACACCTGATCCCTGTCCACCCCTCGCGGCCGGTCACGGAGTCCCCGGTGGTCCACCACCGAGGCTCCGTGACCGGTGCTGTCTCCCGGTGGCCGTGGCCGACGCCGGCTCAGCGCGGATCGTCGGCCAGCAGCGCGTAGAGCACCGTGTCCAGCCGGGCGTCGTCCCGGCCGGGGAGCCGGCCGCGCATCAGCCCCTCCCGCCGGAAACCGGCCCGCTCCAGCACCCGCTGCGAGGCGACGTTGTCCGGCGCGGTGCCGGCCCAGAGCCGGGCCAGCCCCACCTCCCCGAACGCCCAGCCGGCCAGCAGGCACACCGCGCGGGTGGTCAGCCCCCGCCCGCGCGCCTCGGGCAGCAGGCTGTAGCCGATCATGGCCTGGCCGGTGGCCGGCTCGTCGTAGCTCAGCGCGCAGCCGCCGGCCAGCGTGCCGGTCGCCTCATCGAGCAGCGCGAAGTCGGCCGAGCCGCCGGTCAGCCAGCCGCTCTCGGCGATGGCGCAGCGGCGCGCGATCGCCGCCCGGGTCGGCGGGACCTGCCGGACCCGGCTCGCCACCACCTCGGGCAGCGTGTGCAGCCGGTACAAGGCGTCGGTGTCCTCCGGGGCCAACCGGCGCAGGGTCACCACGCCGTCGGTGAGCCGGCCGTCGGGCAGGTCCGGCAACGGGCGGGGCGCCGGGCCGGCGGGGTCCTCGGCGAGGCGTACCCAGGCGGTCAGGTCGTACCGGCCGCCGTCGCGGGCCAGGCCGGCGGACCGGCGTACCCCCTCGTGCCGGAAGCCGGCGGCGAGCGCGACCCGCTGGCTGGCCGGGTTCTCGGCGGGCGTGAGCAGCTCCAGGCGGGCGACGCCGTCGGCGAAGGCCCGCGCGGACAGCGCCCGGGTCGCGGCGGTGGCCACTCCCCGGCCGCGCGCCCAGGGCGCCACCCAGTAGCCGATCTCCGCTTGGGCGCGCGCCCGCTGGACGTTGCTGAGGCCCGCGCCGCCGAGCAGCCGGTCGGAGGCCGGGTCCGCGATCGCGTACGCGGCCCCGCCGGTGGCCCAGGCCGCCGGCGCCCCCTCGGTGATCCACCACCGGGCGCTCTGCTCGGTGTACGGGTCGGGCATGCCGGAGATGAACCGTTGGGCGAGCGGGTCGGCGCAGGCGGTGGCCGTGTCCGCGACGTCGTCGAGCCGGAACGGGCGCAGCCGCACCCCGTGGGAGTCGACGATCTCCGGGGTCACGAGGTCAGGTCCTCGGCGAGCAGCCCGGCCACCCAGGCGTCGCCCCGGCCGTCCCGGGTGGCCAGGCGGGCCCGCGCGGTGCCCTCGAAGGAGAACCCGGCCTTCTCCGCCACCCGGCGGGAGGCGGTGTTGCCGACCAGCGCCAGCCACTCGATCCGGGCCAGGCCGAGCGTGGTGAAGCCCCAGGCGGCCAGCGCGCCCACGGCGGCGGGCATGTAGCCCCTGCCCCGGGCGTGCGGGGCGGTCATGAAGCCGACGTGGCCGTTCAGCGGGTCCGGGCCGAGGCGCAGGTCGACCGAGCCCACATACCGGTCGTCGGCGTCGGCGATGGTGTAGTACGCGCCGGTGCCCCGGGCCCAGGCCGCGTCGGCGAAGTCCCGCATGAACCCCTCGGCGTGCTCCCGCTGGTACGGATGCGGCACGGTGGTCCAGCGGACGGTGTCGACGTCCTGGCAGGTCGTCACGATCGCGTCCAGGTCGCGCTCCTCCATCGGGCGTAGCCGCAGCTCGGCCCCGTTGGCGGTGGCGAAGAGGACGGGCTGTGGCCGGCCGAAGACGGCGGCCCGGCGGGCGTCGAGGGTGTCCCGGCCGGCCGGCCCCGGCTCGTCCGGCCCCGGTATCTCGCCGGGGAGCAGTGAGCCGATCCAGCCGTCCGCCCGGCCACCCTCGGACGGATGGGCCAGCCGCAGCTCCCCGGAGAGCTGGAACCCGGTGCGCAGCGCCACCAGCCGGGAGTAGTGGTTGCCGACCTCGGCCTGCCAGATCAGCCGGCGCAGCTTCAGCGCGGCGAACGCCCAGCGGGCGACCGCCCGGGTGGCCCGCACGGTGACGCCCCGGCCGCGCGCCCAGGGCGCGGTCCAGTAGCCGATCTCGCCGGAGTCCAGGGCCCGGTCGATCGAGACGAGGCCGCAGGCGGCGAGCAGCTCGCCGGTGTCGGCGTCGCAGACCGCGAACGGCGCCCCGGTGCCCTCGGCCCACGCCGCCGGGGCGATCCCGGTGACGAAGCCGTGGGCGTGTTCCGGGAGGTACGGGCGCGGTACGGTGGTCCAGCGCTGGATGTCCGGGTCCTGGCAGGCGCGGTGCACGGCGTCCGCGTCCGTGGCCCGCCAGGGGCGCAGCAGCAGGCCGTCCTCGGTGATCTCCACAGGCTCCATCTGAGCCATGGTGCCGGAGCGTTCGCGGTGGGCGTAACCGGATAACCGTCGGCGGCGGCCACGGCCGCGCGGTATGTCGGTTTCGCCGGGCCGGACCGCCGCCACCAGTGACCATCGCGCCGATGGAGCGCCTACGATGGTTCGAGACTGTCTAGGGGAGCGTTGATCCGTGTCGATTCTGGAAAAGGTCCTTAGCGCCGGCGAGGGCCGTATGGTGCGCCGGCTCAAGGCCATCGCCGCTGCCGTCAACTCGATCGAGGACGACTACGTCAACCTCACCGACGACGAGCTGCGCGGCCTGACGGAGCAGTACAGGGAGCGGCTCGCCGATGGCGAGACCCTTGACGACCTGCTGCCGGAGGCGTTCGCGACGGTACGGGAGGCGGCGGCCCGGGTGCTCGGGCAGCGGCCGTACGACGTCCAGGTGATGGGCGGCGCGGCGCTGCACTTCGGCAACATCGCCGAGATGAAGACCGGTGAGGGCAAGACCCTGACCTCGGTCATGGCGGTCTACCTCAACGCGCTGTCCGGCAAGGGCGTGCACGTGGTCACGGTCAACGACTACCTGGCCCAGCGTGACGCCGCCTGGATGGGCCGGGTGCACGAGTTCCTCGGGCTCACCATCGGCGTGGTGCTGCCCAACCGGCCCGCCTCCGAGCACCGCGCGGCGTACGAGTGCGACATCACCTACGGCACCAACAACGAGTTCGGCTTCGACTACCTGCGCGACAACATGGCCTGGTCGCGGGACGAGCTGGTCCAGCGCGGCCACAACTTCGCGGTCGTCGACGAGGTCGACTCGATCCTGATCGACGAGGCCCGGACGCCGCTGATCATCTCCGGCCCGGCCGAGCACTCCGCCCGCTGGTACCAGGAGTTCGCCGGCGTGGTGGCCCGGCTCCAGCCCGGCACCGACGGCGAGGGCGACTACGAGGTCGACTACGCCAAGCGGACCATCGCAATCACCGAGCGCGGGGTGGCCAAGGTCGAGGACCGGCTCGGCATCGACAACCTCTACGAGTCGGTGAACACGCCCCTGGTTGGCTACCTGAACAACGCGATCAAGGCCAAGGAGCTCTACAAGCGCGACAAGGACTACATTCTCAGCGAGGGTGAGGTCCTGATCGTCGACGAGTTCACCGGCCGCATCCTGCACGGTCGCCGCTACAACGAGGGCATGCACCAGGCGATCGAGGCCAAGGAGGGGGTGGAGATCAAGCAGGAGAACCAGACCCTGGCCACCATCACCCTGCAGAACTACTTCCGCCTCTACGAGAAGCTCTCCGGCATGACCGGTACCGCCCAGACCGAGGCGAGCGAGTTCAACAAGGTCTACAAGGTCGGCGTCGTGACCATCCCGACGCACCGGCCGATGGTCCGGCAGGACCGCCCCGACGTCATCTACAAGACCGAGCGGGCCAAGTTCAACGCCGTGATCGAGGACATCGCCGAGCGGCACGAGAAGGGCCAGCCGGTGCTGGTCGGCACGGTCTCGGTGGGGAATTCCGAGATCCTCTCCCAGCTGCTGCGCCGCCGCGGCATCCCGCACTCGGTGCTGAACGCGAAGTTCCACGCCAAGGAGGCGGAGATCGTCGCCCAGGCCGGCCGCAAGGGCGCGGTCACCGTCGCCACCAACATGGCCGGCCGTGGTACGGACATCCTGCTCGGCGGCAACGCCGAGTTCCTCGCCGCCAACGAGTTGAGCCAGCGTGGCCTCGACCCGGTGGAGAACGAGGAGGAGTACGCCAAGGCGATGGAGGAGGTCCTGCCCGCCTGGAAGCAGGCCTGCGAGACCGAGGCCGAGGAGGTCGCCGAGGCCGGCGGCCTGTACGTGCTGGGCACCGAGCGGCACGAGTCCCGGCGGATCGACAACCAGCTGCGCGGTCGCGCCGGCCGGCAGGGCGACCCGGGCGAGTCCCGGTTCTACCTGTCGCTGCAGGACGAGCTGATGAAGCGCTTCCGGGCCGGCGCGGTCGAGGCGGTGATGGAGCGCTTCAACATCCCGGAGGATGTGCCGATCGAGTCGAAGATGGTCACCCGCCAGATCAAGAGCGCGCAGGCCCAGATCGAGGGCCAGAACGCCGAGATCCGCAAGAACGTCCTGAAGTACGACGAGGTGCTCAACAAGCAGCGCCAGGTGATCTACGCCGAGCGGCTGCGCGTACTCAACGGCGAGGACCTCTCCGACCAGGTCCGCAACATGATCGACGACGTCATCACCGCGTACGCCACCGGCGCCACCGCCAGCGGGTACGCCGAGGACTGGGATCTGGAGCAGCTCTGGTCGAGCCTCAAGCAGCTCTACCCGGTGGGCACCACCATCGAGGAGATGGAGGAGGAGGCCGGCGGCTCCCGGGCCAGCATCGACGCCGACTTCCTGCTCGCCCAGCTCAAGGAGGACGCGCACGCCGCGTACGACCGGCGCGAGGAGCAGCTCGGCGAGGAGGCGGTACGCCAGCTGGAGCGGATGGTGCTGCTTCAGGTCATCGACCGCAAGTGGCGCGAGCACCTCTACGAGATGGACTACCTCCAGGAGGGCATCAGCCTCCGGGCGTACGCCCAGCGCGACCCGGTCATCGAGTACCAGCGCGAGGGCTTCGACATGTTCGCCACCATGATGGATGGCATCAAGGAGGAGACGGTCGGCTTCCTCTACAACCTGGAGGTGCAGGTCCAGGAGCCGGAGGCCGAGGAGGTCCAGCTGCTGGAGAAGCCCGTCGAGATCCGGGCCAAGGGTCTCCACCGCGCGCCGCAGCAGCAGGGCCTGCAATACTCCGCTCCCACCATCGACGGCGAGGCCGGCCAGGGTGCGGTGGCCGTGGAGCGGCCCGAGCAGGAGGCACCCGCCCTCGGCGTCGGCCGTACGGACACCCCGGGCCTCCCCGGCACGCCGCGGCGTCCGGTGCCCGCGGGGGCGAGCGGTCAGGCCGCCGCGGCCCGCGCCGCCGGCCGGCGGCCCGCCCCGGGTGAGGCCGAGGCCGGCAACGGTCCGTCCCGCAACGCGCCCTGCCCGTGCGGCTCCGGCCGCAAGTACAAGCGCTGCCACGGCGCGCCCAACGGCGGCGCCTGATCCCGACGCGGGGCCCCGCCCCGCCGATTCGGCAACGACGAGAGCTGCGGTCCTTCGGGGCTGCGGCTCTCGCCGTCCCGGACCGGAGCCGGTCCCCGCATCTCGCCCGACCCCCGGCCTCCGGCCCCGTCCGGCAATGACCGACTCCGTCCCCTTCCGGCAATGATCGACTCCGTCCCTGCCCGGCAATGATCGACTCCGTTTGCGGCATGTCGCGGTGTCAGAGCGTCCCTGATGCCGCAACATGCCGCAAACGGAGTCGATCAAGCGGGCCGGGTCGCCGGTCGATCAAGCGGGCCGGGTCGCCGGTCGATCAAGCGGGCCGGGCCGCCGGTCGGGGCGTGGGCGGGTCGTTGATCAGAGCACCTGGAGGGCGGTGCAGAGCCAGCCGCCCCGGCGGTGTTCCAGGCGTACCGCCAGGGCCCAGCTGCGGCCCGCGCCGGCGAGCACCGCGGCGGCCTCGACCGCCGCCGTCCGTGGCTCGCAGACCCGCAGCCGGCGCAGGTGCAGGGCGGGTCGGGCCGACCGGCGCCGGAGCGGGCCGGTACGGGCCGACGCCCGGGCCAGTTGCTCGGTCACCTCGGTGGCCCGTCCCGGCTCGACCAGGGACCGGAGCTGCCCGGGCGGGCGGTAGCCGTTGAGGATCTCCAGGAAGGTGGCGACGAACCGTTGGGCGGCACGGGTGGCCTCGGGCGTGGCGGTGGCGAGGGCCCCCGGCGGTGGGCCGGAGGGCCGTGGCGGCCCGGGGCGGGACTCGTGCCGCCGGCCGGGTGGGCGGCCGGCGGGTTGGTGCGCCGCACCGAAGAGGTCGAGGACGAGCTGGCCGGTGGGGCGGGGCCAGAGGTCCGGTGACTCGTCGACGTAGGGCGGGTCGCTGACGGGGGCCGGGCGCAGCCGGACCGGGGGCCGGGAGGGCCTGGGACGGCGGGAGTCGACCATTGTGCTCACCCCTGGATCATTGCGTTTGCCTTCGTTTGCCTCCGACAAGCTCCAATCTTCGGGCATGGCGGTGCCGGGCGTCAATGCCCTCCGGGTCGTGGTGGTTACTCGGGGTCGCGGTCGGTGAGCGGGTTGCCGCGTACCCAGTCGGCGGTCTCGGCGTACTTGCGCTGGATGTACTCCTCCAGCTGGGCGCGCTCGACGCGCCACTGACCGCGTCCACCGATCTTGATCGCGGGCAGTTCCCCGCTGCGTACCATGTGGTAGACCTGCGAGTCCGACACGTTCAGCTCGGTGGCCACGTCGGAGAGCAGGAGAAACCTCGGCTCCACGGATAACCCCCGGTGTTGGCGTTGTTTGCCTCAGTTTGCCACCGCCGGCCGCGCCCGCCCAGCACCACCCGGCCCCACCGGCGCGGTGCGGCAACTTCCACTGCGACGGTGCGCGGTGTATGACGGTCTCGGCGTACGGCATGATCGGCGCCCGGGACCGGCAGACCAGCCGGTCCGCGAATGATCGGGGGATACGACGGTGAGCGACGAGCTGGTCCGGGTGTACGTCCCGGCGACCGTGCCGATGCTGGCCCGGCTGCGGGAGCAGGGGCTGTCGGCCGCGGAGGCGCACGCCGTCACCCCCGCCCTGCGCGAGTGGTACGCCGAGGGCGACGAGGAGGAGCTGGAGTACGTCGCGTTCACCCGCGCCGCCCAGGACGCCCTCCAGCTGCTGCGTGAGGACCCGGCCGCGCCCCGGCGCCGGGTGGTGGTCTCGGTGGACCTGCCCCCCTCGGCGGTCGGCCGGGGCGACGGGGACCTCGGCTCCAGCACGGTGCGGCTCGACCAGCCGGTGCCGGTGACGTCGGTGGCCGCGCTGCACGTGGACGGGGCGGAGGCGGTGGACGACGTGGCCGCGGCCGTCGAGGTGGTCGCCGAGGCCCTCGCGAGCGACCCGGACGCCCAGTTCACCGTCGACAGCGCCGAGGACCACGAGCTGGAGTGGTACGACCCCTCCGAGCTGGACGTGCTGCTCCGCGCCGCCTCCTGACCCGGTCCAGGCCCGGGCGGCAGCGGGACTTCCCGCCGCCCGCCGGCCCGGGAGGGCGGCCTCAGTCCTCGACCGTCGCCGGCTCGTCGTCGTCGCGCGGCGCCGGGCCGAGGGTGCGGCCGAAGGCGACCAGCGCGGCCAGCGCCCCCACGAAGAGCACCCAGATGCCGTTGTCCACCCGGGAAGTGCCGAGGCTGGTCTGGGCGACCGCGTCCGCCTCGCTCAGCGCGCCGGCCAGGTCGAGCAGGGTCCGGCCGCCGACCCGGATGATCACCTCGGCGAGCAGCAGGAGCAGGCCCGGCCCGGCCCCGGCGACCAGGTACGCCGGCCAGCGCAGCGCGGCCGTCCCCGGGTCGCGGCGCACCGCCCGGCGGCGGGCCCAGGTCAGATAGCCGAAGGCGAGCAGTCCGGCGAGCAGTCCGGCGAGTAGTGACTCGGTGCGGGAGACCCACTTCGCGGCGCTCACCAGCGAGGCCTGGGAGCCGTCGGCGCCGAAGAGGTCGAACAGCGGGTCGCGGGCCCGGCTGAACGCCACCACGAAGAGCAGGGTGCCCAGGGCGGCGGTGACGACGGCGCCGACCGGGGCGGCGTCGCGGGCGCCGGCCAGCGCCCCGCCGATGATGGCCGCCGCGGCGCTGGTGCCGGCGATCGTGTTGGTGGTCGCGTTGTCGGCGTAGGTCAGGTTGATCGCGACGGCGGCGGCGAGCCCGACCAGCAGGCCGGTGCCGACCGCCACCACGAAGCGCAGGGTGGCCCGGTCGCTGCCCCGCCGGGCCAGCAGCCCGGTCGCCGCCAGGGCGACCGAGGCCCCGGCCACCAGCGCGGCCGAGATGACCCCGGGCAGGGCGAAGGCGGAGAGGCTGATCGCGGTGAGGCCGGCCGCGGCCGAGGTGATCGCCTCGTGGGTCGACCACAGCATCGCCGCCAGCCAGCCGACCGCCAGCAGGGCCAGCACGGGCGCGCCGGGGGCGCGCGCCGGGCGGGGGGCCTCGGCCGCCGGCGCGACCTCGTCGGCCGGGTCGGTGGTGTCCGGCTCCGCGGCCGTCGAGCTGCCGGGCTGCTTGCTCATCGTCTCCCCTTCGACGGGCGCCCGACCACAGCGGCGGGCCGGGGCAGGTCACCGGCCATCCAGCGTACGCGCCCGGCCCTGCCGGCCCCGCGCGCCCGCTCCCGCGCCGCCGGCCTGCGTTCCTTCGGCCGGGCCTGGCATTCGGGTACGGATCGCCGCCCGGCCCGGACCCGAACCTGTCGATCAGTGGTTTCGGGGCGGGCGGGGCGCGATCGACGGGGAGGGGGCGTGGGAGAATCGCCGGAGGTCCCGCCACCGCGACGCCTCACCCGCGCGGTGCCCGGCCTCCGGCCGTCCGGTCGGTGCCCGCGGGTCCGATTTCGCCACCGCTGTCGAGATCGCACAGGAGCCTGTGATGGACGCCGTGTTCTCCGTACCCGAGCCGCACAACGAGCCGGTACGCACCTACGAGCCGGGCAGCGCCGACCGGGAGCGGCTTCAGCGGCGGCTGACCGAGCTCGCCGCCGAGCGGATCGACCTGCCGATGACCATCGCCGGCGAGCAGCGGATGGCCGGCGGCGCGTCGATCGACGTGGTCCAGCCGCACAAGCACGCCCACGTGCTCGGCGTCACCGGCCACGCCACCCACGACGACGCCCGCGCCGCGGTCAAGGCCGCCAAGGACGCCGCGCCGATGTGGCGGGCGCTGCCGTTCGAGGAGCGGGCGGCGATCTTCCTGCGCGCCGCCGAGCTGCTCGCCGGCCCCTGGCGGGACACGCTGAACGCCGCCACCATGCTCGGCCAGTCCAAGACCGCCGTCCAGGCGGAGATCGACGCGGCCTGCGAGTTCATCGACTTCCTCCGGTTCAACGTGCACTTCGCCCGCAAGCTGCTCGAAGAGCAGCCGATGTCCTCGCCGGGGGTGTGGAACCGGTTCGACCACCGCCCGCTCGAAGGTTTCGTCTACGCGGTCACCCCGTTCAACTTCACCGCGATCGCCGGCAACCTGCCCTCGGCGCCGGCCCTGCTCGGCAACACCGTGGTCTGGAAGCCGGGCCCGACCCAGCAGTTCGCCGCGCACTTCACCATGCGGCTGTTCGAGGCGGCCGGCCTGCCGCCCGGCGTGATCAACATGGTCACCGGGCGCGGCGAGGAGGTCTCCGACGTCGTGCTCGCCGACCCGGACCTGGCCGGCATCCACTTCACCGGCTCCACCAAGGTCTTCCAGCACCTGTGGCGGACCGTCGGCGAGAACATCGCCGCCTACCGGGGGTACCCGCGCCTGGTCGGCGAGACCGGTGGCAAGGACTTCGTGGTCGCCCACCCCAGCGCCGACGTCGACGCCCTGCACACCGCGCTGATCCGCGGCGCGTACGAGTACCAGGGCCAGAAGTGCTCGGCGGCCTCGCGGGCGTACGTGCCGCGGTCGCTGTGGGAGGGTGGGCTGCGTGACCGGCTGGCCGCCACCGCGGACTCGCTGACCTACGGCGACGTCACCGACTTCAGCAACTTCGGTGGCGCGGTGATCGACGACAAGGCGTTCAGCCGGCACACCGCCGCGCTGGAGCTGATCGCTGGCGACGACACCTGCCGGGTCCTCGCCGGCGGCACCGCCGACGACTCGGTCGGCTACTTCGTCCGCCCCACGCTCTTCGAGTGCAGCGACGCCGCGCACGAGACCTTCACCACCGAGTACTTCGGCCCGATCCTCGGCGTGCACGTCTTCGACGACGCCCGTTTCGACGACGTGGTCACCCAGGCCGAGTCGATCGCCCCGTACGCGCTGACCGGGTCGATCTTCGCGACCGACCGGCGGGTGGTCGACGCGGTCGCCGAGCGGATGCGGTACGCGGCCGGCAACTTCTACATCAACGACAAGCCGACCGGCGCGGTGGTCGGGCAGCAGCCCTTCGGCGGCGCCCGGGCCAGCGGCACCAACGACAAGGCGGGCTCCTGGCACAACCTGGTCCGCTGGATGTCGCCGCGGACGATCAAGGAGACGTTCGTGCCGCCGACCGACCACAGGTACCCGCACATGGGCTGAGCCGGCGACGGCCGCCGGTGGCGCGCGCAGCGTCATCGGCGGCCGGGCCGCGCCGCTGGCCCCGCGGGGGGTGCCGACCCGGCCGTCCGGTGGGCCCGGGCCGCCGTCCGGCCGGTAGGCATCGATAGTCCTGGCAGCACTGTCGTCCGCCGACAGTGCACATTGGAAATCCTCCCGGGTGGCAAAAAAGGGAAATCCTGGACGCCGTGTCGGCAAAGTGGCAGCTTAGAGGGCATGGCGGAATCCGGAGTCAACCCCACCGCGGCGGCCCTGCTGGGGCTGCTGCACGAGGGCCCGATGACAGGCGGCCAGCTGATGGCCGCCGCTGAGCGCCGACTGGCGCCGTACTGGTCGATGACCCGCAGTCAGGTCTACCGCGAGTTGCCGGTGCTGGCCGAGCGGGGTTTCGTGCGGCTGGGCAAGCCCGGGCCGCGGATGAGCCAGCCGTACGGGATCACCGCGAGCGGGAAACGGACATTTTCCCGCTGGCTGGCGGAGAACCCGGGGCGGGACACCATCCGCAACCCGATCGCCCTGCGGATCGCCTTCGGCAACCTACACTCGGCGAGCCAGCTGAAGAACCTGTACGCCTCGGCCAACGAATACCACACCGAGGCCCTGGCGCACGTCCGTGAGCAGGTGAAGAACGCCAAGAAGGAGGGCGAGAACTACGACGCCAGTGCGTTGGAGTTCGCCGTCGCCTACCACAAGGCGGCGCTCTCCTGGCTGAAGACCGCCCCGGTCGGCTGATCATCTGCCCGGGTCGGCGGTGTGACGTGAGCGGACCGCCGCACGCACAGTACGCTTGTCTGTCGTGACCGCTGCCGATTACGCCGAACAGCTCAAGGAACTCGACGCGACCCTGCGCAACATCGAGGCCGTGCTCAACCTCGACCGCCTGCACGAGGAGAAGGCCCGGCTCGAGGAGCAGGCGTCCGCGCCCGACCTGTGGGACGACCAGGCGAAGGCGCAGCAGGTGACCTCGCAGCTGTCGTACGTCAACAGCGAGATCGGCAAGCTGGGCAGTCTCCGCTCCCGGCTCGACGACGCCGGTGTCCTGCTGGAGCTGGCCGAGGACGAGTCCGACCCGGGGGTGCTCTCCGAGGTCGAGACGGAGATCGCCGGGCTGGGCAAGGCCATCCAGGAGATGGAGGTCCGCACCCTGCTCTCCGGCGAGTACGACTCCCGGGAGGCGCTGGTCGCCATCCGGGCCGGCGCCGGCGGGGTGGACGCGGCCGACTTCGCCGAGATGCTGCTGCGGATGTACCTGCGCTGGGCCGAGCGGCACGGCTACCCGACCGAGGTCTACGAGACCTCGTACGCGGAGGAGGCCGGCCTGAAGTCCGCCACCTTCACGGTCAAGGTCCCGTACGCCTACGGCACCCTCAGCGTCGAGTCGGGCACCCACCGGCTGGTCCGGATCAGTCCCTTCGACAACCAGGGCCGCCGGCAGACCAGCTTCGCCGGGGTCGAGGTGCTGCCGGTGGTGGAGCAGACCGACCACATCGACATCCCCGAGAACGAGATGCGGATCGACGTCTACCGCTCCTCGGGCCCGGGTGGGCAGAGCGTCAACACCACCGACTCGGCGGTCCGGATCACCCACATCCCCACCGGCATCGTGGTGACCTGCCAGAACGAGAAGTCCCAGCTGCAGAACAAGGCCTCCGCGCTGCGGGTGCTCCAGGCCCGGCTGCTGGAGCGCAAGCGGCAGGAGGAGCAGGCCAAGCTTCAGGGCCTCAAGACGGAGGCCGCCGGCTCGTGGGGCGACCAGATGCGCTCCTACGTGCTGCACCCGTATCAGATGGTGAAGGATCTCCGAACCGAGCAGGAGACCGGCAATCCGTCCTCCGTGTTCGACGGTGAGCTGGACAGCTTCATCGAGGCCGGCATCCGTTGGCGCAAGCAGCAGCAGCTCGCCGGCGACGCTGCGTGATCAAGCGTGGGCGGAGCGCGTCCTCGATCTCCTGGTGAACGGGGGAATCGATGACGCGCCTCGCACAGGTGGGGCGTAGGACTTGGCTTAGCGGTTACACCGCGTAGACTCACCACCCGTGATTCAGCTTGAGCAAGTGACGAAGACGTACCCGAAGGCGTCCCGGCCTTCGCTCGACAACGTGTCCGTCTCGATCGAGAAGGGCGAGTTCGTCTTCTTCATCGGTCCATCAGGCTCCGGCAAGTCCACGATCATCAAGATGCTGCTGCACGAGGTCAACCCGAACAAGGGCCGGGTCGTCGTGAACGGCAGGGACGTCACCGCGATGCGCTCCTGGAAGCGACCCCACTTCCGGCGTTCGATCGGCTGCGTCTTCCAGGACTTCCGGCTGCTGCCGAACCGCACCGCGTACGAGAACGTGGCGTTCGCCCTCGAGGTGATCGGCAAGACCAAGGCGGTCGCCCGCCGGGTCGTGCCCGAGGTGCTGGAGCTGGTCGGGCTCGGTGGCAAGGAGCACCGCTACCCACACGAGCTCTCCGGTGGTGAGCAGCAGCGCGTGGCCGTCGCCCGGGCGTTCGTGAACCGTCCGCTGATCCTGCTGGCGGACGAGCCGACGGGAAACCTGGACCCGGACACCTCGATCGAGATCATGCGCCTGCTGGACCGGATCAACCGCACCGGTACGACCGTCGTGATGGTCACGCACGACTCCAACATCGTGAACCAGATGCGCCGTCGCGTCATCGAGATCGAGAGCGGCCGCATCGTGCGCGACCAGGCCCGCGGCGTCTACGGGTGACCCGGCGCTCCACCCCTGCCGTACACCCTGACGACGAACACCTCATGCCGGAGAGCCGGAGGAACACCCGATGCGGATGAAATACGTCCTGTCCGAGGTACTGGTCGGACTGTGGCGCAACGTCACCATGTCCATCGCCATGATCATCACCATGGCGGTGTCGCTGTTCATGCTCGGCGCGGCCGGCCTGCTGTACCAGAAGGTCGGCGACATGAAGGACCTCTACTACGAGAACGTCCAGGTCTCCATCTTCCTGGCGACCGACGCCAGCGACCAGCAGCGCAACGACCTGGACGCCAAGCTCAAGAGCGACCCCCTGGTCAAGGACGTCTTCTACGTCAACAAGGACGAGGCGTACAAGCGCTTCCAGGAGATGTTCGCGGACGCGCCCGACCTGCTCAACGCGGTCAAGGCGGACAGCCTCCCGTCGTCGTTTCGGATCACGCTGAACAACCCGGAGCAGTACAAGAGCATCTACGACCATTACAAGGACACCGAGGGGGTCGACGAGATCGTCGACCAGAGCCGGCTGCTGGACAAGGTCTTCGGCGTCCTCACCAGCATCCAGACCTTCGCGCTGGCCATCGCGGTGTTCATGGCCGCCGCCGCGCTGCTCCTGGTGGCGAACACCATCCAGGTCGCCGCGTACAGCAAGCGGCGTGAGGTCGCGGTCATGAAGCTGGTCGGCGCCTCCAACTGGTTCATCCAGGCGCCGTTCGTGCTGGAGGCCGTGGTCGCCGGTCTGATCGGTTCGATCCTCGCCCTGGTGTTCATGGCGGCCGGGAAGTACTTCGGTGGCAGCGGTTCGCTGTCCGCCCTGGAGGGCCTGATCACGCCGGTCTCCTGGGGCGACATCTTCCTGATGTTCCCGCTCATGGCCGGCATCGGCGCCCTGTTCAGCGCGGTCACCGGCTGGATCACGCTCCGCTTCTACCTGCGGGTCTAGTTGCCCGACGGCTCTGCCAGGGGCCCTTCCGCGCCGGAATAAACGGCGCGGGAGGGCCCTTGTGTCTCGGGTAGCATGATCTCCGCCCTGCGGCCGGTCGCACCGGTCGTGGGTAACCCGGGAAGGGGGTGGCGCCGGTGCCACGGGAACAGGGTCGCAAGGTGGTCGCCTCCAACAAGAAGGCGCGCCACGACTACGCCATCCTCGACACGTACGAGGCGGGCATGGCGCTGACCGGCACCGAGGTCAAGTCGCTGCGGGCCGGTCGGGCCTCCCTGGTCGACGCGTTCGCCCAGGAGCGCAACGGCGAGCTCTACCTGCACGGCATGCACATCCCGGAGTACACCCAGGGCACGTGGACCAACCACGAGCCCCGGCGTACCCGCAAGCTGCTGCTCAAGCGGTTGGAGATCGACCGGCTGATCGGCAAGACCCGCGAGGGCGGGCTGACCATGGTGCCGTTGCAGGTCTACTTCTCCGACGGTTGGGCGAAGGTGGAGATCGCCCTGGCCAAGGGTAAGAAGTCGTACGACAAGCGTCAGGACCTCGCCAAGCGGGACGCGGACCGGGAGATCGCCCGGGTGTCCGGCCGGCGCGGCAAGGGCATGAACGATTGATTTGTCGTTTTTGTCCGGGCCGATGATCGGGGCCGGGGCTCGGGATGAATCCGGTTGCGGCAGGCGTTAGTCTTGATGGAGCCGCCACCAGGGCGGCCGACCGAGGGGGTGACTGGTTTCGACTTCGTACGTTGCGGCAGGGGAAGCGAGCCGAGGAAGCCGACGTCGTCTCGAGAATCGTTCGTCGGAAACCAATAAGCGCCAAGAACAATCGCGCTGACTTCGCTCTCGCCGCCTGAGGCGAGTAGTGAGTCTGTCGGCCTGGGAACGCCTTCGTCCCAGTCAGCCGGCATCAGCTAGGAGGCTGGCCAACCGGACCCGGTCGCGGGGTCCGTGCGGCGAGATCAATCAGCGACTGGGCCCGTCACACCAACTCGCTCGCGTGAGCGGTGGGGCCGAGTAGAGGCATAGCGAGCTGCGCTCGGAGAAGCCCTGACAAACCGGCGAAGGACCCGGGTTCGATTCCCGGCACCTCCACCACCTCATGTGCGCCCCGGTCCACCTGGACCGGGGCGCACAGTCGTATCCAGGTGTTGACGCCGCGCCTAGGCTGCCCCGTGTGAACAACGAGAAGCTGCGGCTCTCTGTGGCCGTACCGACCGGGCAGCGCGTCTTCGCCGCCATGGTCGGGCTGCTCTTCGGCGTCGTCGCCACGGCCTTCGTGCTGCTGCCGCTGCTCGCGGACGGGATGACTCGTCGGATGCTCGGCACCGACGACCCGCTCACCTCGTACCAGAACGGCCGGGACCTCCCGCCGGAGCTGCTCCCTCCCGAACTGCGCGAGCCGTCGACCACCGGACTCGGCGCGGGTCGGTTCATCGGGCTGTGCGGGGTGCCGTTCGCGCTGCTCGGGCTCTACCTCGTGCTCCGGGTACTGCGTACCGCGGCATGGCTGGAGGGCACCCGGGTCACGGTGCGGGCTGCCTTCGGGGCCCGCACGGTCGACCTGGCAGATGCCGACATCACCGCCGGCAGGCTGACCTTCCGGGACGCCAACGCCGGCCCCGATCACGTCCATCAGGTGCCGACCCTCGTCGCCCGCGACCGGGTGACCGGTCGTACGGTGACCGTCCCGCTGCGTGGGGCGGGGCCGGCCACGCTCCCGCCGCACGAGCTGCGGGCGCTCGCCGACGCGATGTCCACCGGTCGCCCCACCGATGGGCGGGACGGCGATGTGCACGTCCTCGCCGGGCAGCTCCGGGCGATGGCGGCCAACCCGCTCGGCCTCTGAGGCTGGTGGGACCGGTGGTGCGCACGGGACCAATGAGGCCTTCCCGCCCCCTGGACAGGCCGTGAGCTGCGGGTCCACCATCGCTGTACGCGGTAGCGCACGCAGCGCGGGAGGTGCCCATGGTCACGGGTCCGATCCAGCAGCCGTCCGTCGCCCCGCCGGCGGTCCGTCCGCCCGCCGCGCGCCGGCCCGTCTCGCCTGGCGACCTGCCCGCCCTGGCCCGGGCGCTCGCCGTACCGCCGGGGGAGCCGCGCTGGTGCGAGCGGGTCATCGTCCACCTCGCGCCGGTCCGCCGGGGCTTCGCCGAACACGTCCGGATCACCGAGGGGCCGGCCGGCCTCTACGCGGAGGTGCTCGCCCAGGCGCCCCGGCTGCACCGCGGCGTCCGGCTGCTCACCCGGGAGCACGCGGCCATCGTCGCGGCGCTCGCCGAGCTCCAGCGCGCCGTCGAACGGCCCGGGGTGTGCCCCGAGGAGCTGTGCCGGCGTACCGACGAGTTGCTGCGGGCGCTGTCCCGGCACCGGCAGCGCGGCGCGGACCTGCTCTGGCAGGCGTACCAGACGGATCTCGGCGGGGAGACCTGACCAGCGGGAACCGGCCCGTGACGGGTGGCGTCCAAGCGGTATGCGTCGGCTTCTCGCCCTGCTGGGCCTGCCCCTGGTGATCACCGCGGCCGGCTGCGCACCGGCCGGCTCCGACCCGGCCGGCGGGCCGTCCGCCACCAGCCCGGACCACCGCCGGGAGGCGTTCGACCAGCGGGCCGCGGAGGTCGCCGGGGCCTGGCGTCCCGGGCCGGACTGGCGGACCGGGTACGTGCCGTTGCAGGACCAGACGGTCCTCGTCGGCGACCCCGACTTCACCGCCGACACCGAGACCGCCTTCCGCGCCGGCTGGTACCGCGACCAGATCGAGGTGCCGGACACCCGCCCGGCCGACGGCACGATCCGGTTCCCCGACGGCACGATGACGACGCCGCTGATCAGCGCCGCCGAGGCGTACCGGCAGCTGGACCAGGGCGACCCGCCGCCGTGCGAGGGGCGGCCGAAGATGCCCGCCGCGACTGTCGAGCCGGGCCCGGACGAGCCGGTCTCCCACCCGGTCGCCACCGCCTGCGTCCCGCTCACCGTCACCGCGGTCACGCTCGGCACCGCGCCGGTCCGCACCAGCCGGGGCCTGGCCGACGTGCCGGCCTGGCTGCTCACCGTGGAGGAACTGGCCGTCCCGGTCGCCCGGGTCGCCGTGGCGCCGCAGTCGGTCACCCCGGTGCCCGAGCCGACGGCGCCGGCCCGGCCGGCCCCCGCCGACGTGGTGGGCGCCGCCGGCGTGGTGGGCGCCGAGCACACCGAGCGGGTGGACGGGACGCGGCTGACCTACGTGCTCGGGGTGGGCGCCTGCGACACCGGGATCACCCCGCTGGTGCAGGAGCACGAGGACGCGATCGTGGTCGGCGGCGGGGTCGTCCGGGCCACCGGCGTCTGCACCGACCAGCTCAAGCTGGAGCCGGTCACGGTCACCCTGTCCGCGCCGCTCGGCGGCCGGCCGGTGCTCGACGTGCTCACCGGCAGGGTGCTGACCGAGCAGGCCGGCTGACGGTCAGAGGATCCGGGGCACCTCGGTGCTGATCGGCGCCGGGAGCACCGTCGGGCCGTCGGCGCGCAGCGCGCCGGCCAGCGCGTCGGGCAGCTCGTCCGGCGTGCCGACGACCCTGGTGGCGCAGCCGTAGCCCTGAGCGATCGCGGTGATGTCCAGCCCGGGCAGGTCCAGCCCGGGCACGCCCGGCGTGTGCTTCAGCTCGGCGAACGACTTGAGGATCGCGTACTGCCGGTTGACCGGCACCAGCACGACGACCGGCAGGCGCAGGCGGGCGGCGGTCCAGAGCGCCTGCACCGAGTAGTGGAACGAGCCGTCGCCGATCACCGCGACCACCGGCCGGCCCCGACCGGTGTCCCGCTCGGCCAGGGCGATGCCGACCGCCGCCGGCAGGCCGTACCCGAGCCCGCCGCTGGCCATGGTGAAGTACGACGCCGGCCGGACCACCGGCAGCCGGCGGCGCAGCGCGGCCAGGTTGGACGGTGACTCCTGGACCAGCACCCCGTCGGTCGGCCAGCAGGCCCCCAGCGCGGCGAAGAGCGCGTCCGCGTCCGGCGGGCCGGTCGACTCCGGCGGTGCCGCCGCCGGCCGTGGTTCCGGCGTCGGCCGGTCGGCCGCCGGCAGCAGATCCAGCAGCGCGGCGAGGGTCAGCCCGGCGTCTCCGAGCAGGCTGTCCCCGACCGGTGCCCGGGCGGCCTCGTCCGGGTCGTCGGTGACGTGCAGCAGCCTGGTGCCGTCGGGCAGGTGCGCGCCGGGGATGTGCGGGTAGTACCGGAACACCGGCGCGCCGACGACCAGCACGGTGTCGTGCCCGCGCAGCTTCTCGGCCAGCGGCGCGATCGCGAAGGGCAGCACGCCCCGGTAGTGCGGATGCCGCTCCGGGAACGCGGCCCGCTCCGGCGCGGGGGCCGACCAGACGGGCGCGGCCAGCCGCTCGGCCACCGCCACCGCCGCCGGCCAGGCCGCGGCCCGGTCCACCGCCGCGCCGAACACCAGCACCGGCGAGCGGCTGGCGGCCAGCAGCGCGGCGAACTCCCGCAGCCGCCGGGGATCGGGCCCGAAGCGGGTGGCCACGGTACGGACCTGGGGCGGCGGGTCCGCCGGCTGGTCCCAGTCGTCCAGCGGCAGGGAGAGGAAGACCGGCCCCGCCGGTGGCTGGGCGGCGGTCGCGTACGCCCGCATGACCGCCGCCGGGATGTCCTGCGCGCGGACCGGCTCGTGGCTCCACTTCACGTACGGCTGGGGCAGCTCGGTCGGATGGCGGTTGGCCAGCCGGGGCTCCAGCAGCAGCATCTCCCGGCTCTGCTGGCCGGCGGTGACGATCAACGGGGTCCGGTTGTGCCAGGCGGTGACGAGGTTGCCCATGCCGTTTCCGGTGCCCGGGGCGGTGTGCAGGTTGACGTGCGCCGGGCGTCCGGTGGCCTGCGCGTACCCGTCGGCCATCGCCACCGCGGACGCCTCCTGCAGGGCGTGCACGTAGCGGAAGTCCGCCGGGAAGTCCTGCAGGAAAGGTTGCTCGGTGGAGCCGGGGTTGCCGAAGACGGTGGTCAGACCGAGAGCACGGAGCAACTCGTACGTGGTCTCCCGGACGGTCGCCATCGCCCCCTGCCTCCGTGTCCCGGCGCGTGCCGGCGCCCGCCGGACGCCCACCGTGAACGGGCTGCCGACCTGCCGAATCTATCCGGGGCAGGTGGACAAGTCGGGTGGTTTGCCGCTTACCGCGCCTGGCATACCCGGCCGGGGGCGCTGCTCAGGGCAGCGGGAAGGGGGTCTTGATGCCGTCCACGGAGTGCCCGCACGGGCAGTCCCGGTCGGTCGGCAGCGCGCCCACCGCGTCCAGCAGCACCCCCCGCAGCCGGTCGGTGTTCTCGGCGAAGACCCGGAACACCTCCTCCTGGGTGACCGACTCGCCGGCCTGCACACCGGCGTCCAGGTCGGTGACGAGCGCGATCGAGGTGTAGCAGAGGGCCAGTTCGCGGGCGAGCACCGCCTCCGGGTGGCCGGTCATGTTGACCACCGTGCCGCCCATCGAGGCGTGCCAGCGGGACTCGGCGCGGGTGGAGAAGCGCGGGCCCTCGACCACCACCACCGTGCCGCCGTCCATCGCCGCCACGTCCCGGCCGGCCGCCGCGGCCAGCAGCGTACGCCGCCCGACCGGGCAGTACGGATCGCCGAAGGGCACGTGCACCGCGCCCCGGTCGTAGTAGGTCTGGATCCGGCCGCTGGTCCGATCGATCAGCTGGTCGGGCACCACGAAGGTGCCCGGGCCGAGCTCCGGCCGGAGCCCGCCCACGGCGCACGGGGCGAGGACCTGGCGTACCCCGAGCGACCGCAGTGCCCACAGGTTGGCCCGGTATGGGATCAGGTGCGGCGGATACCGGTGGTCGCGGCCGTGCCGGGGGAGGAAGGCCACCGGCCGGCCGCCCACCTCCGCGACGGTGACCGCGTCCGAGGGAGCCCCGTACGGCGTCTCGACCACGTGCTCGGTGGCGCCGTCGAGCAGCGCGTACAGCCCCGACCCGCCGATCACCGCGATGTCCGCCGTCGGACCCATCGACCCTCCCTCGTTCCCGCTCGATCACCCGCCGGTCAGACCTTAACCAGCGCCCCGGGCGCAAGCTATCGTGCCAGACATGGCGGTGACAGCGCGGATGGCCGACGGCGACCGGTCCCACGACCCGGCGCGCGGCTGACGGTGTCCGAGATGCAGGAGGAGGGACGGGCGATCGGCGGTCGAGCCATGGAGTCCATGACCGGGCGGCTGCTGGTCGCGACCCCGGCCCTCAAGGATCCGAACTTCGACCGCACGGTGGTGCTCCTGGTCGCCCACGAGGCCGGAGGGGCGCTCGGCGTGGTGCTCAACCGGGCGACCGAGGTGCCGGTGGCCGACGTGCTGGGTGACTGGAGCGACCTGGCCCGCCACCCCGCGGTGCTCTTCGAGGGCGGCCCGGTGCAGCCGGACTCGGCGATCTGCCTGGCCCGGATGCGGCACCCGATGCGCCGGCTGAAGGGCTTCCAGCAGATCTCCGGCGCGGTGGGCACCGTCGACCTGTCGGCCGACCCGGAGAAGCTGCGTGACGGCATCGGCGGCATCCGGGTCTTCGCCGGCTACTCCGGGTGGGGTTCCGGGCAGTTGGAGCAGGAGATCGAGGACGGCTCCTGGTTCGTCTTCGACGCGCTGCCGGGCGACGCCTTCGTCGACCGGCCGGACGACCTGTGGCAGATGGTGCTGCGGAGGCAGGGCGGGATGATGGCGGCGGTCGCCCATTTCCCGCCCGACGTGGCGCTGAACTAGGCGCGGCGGGGTCGGACCCCCGCGAGATGACCATGCCAGCCGGCGTGTGTATAGTTCTCTGCGTGCCCGGGACACCGGGGACGACAGCAAGGGGCCGTGGCGCAGCTGGTAGCGCACCACACTGGCAGTGTGGGGGTCAGGGGTTCGAGTCCCCTCGGCTCCACTTGCGTTTTCGCAGGTAAACCGGCATCAGTCATCGACTGGTGTCGGTTTTTTGCGATCAGCCGCCGTGCAGACAGCTGCCGGCGCACTACGAAACCCGCCGACGCACGGCTGAAACCGTCACGACTGGCCCCCGAGCAGCGTGAATGCGGTTCGGGTTCTGCCCCATCGGGTCCACTCCATGACATGATCTCGCTGCTGACCTGCGCCTTTGCGGTTCGTGTGAGCGGGCGGCAGCTCCATTAGGCTGCGGTGCGCGAACCGAACGGATGTGCCCACCGATCGGCTGACGTTGGCGTGGTTACGCGTGGCCGCCTACGGTCACCGTGCCGATGGTCAACTGTGGTCTGCCTTCCAGGATCTCCCCGATACGGTCTGCCTGGTCGTCGAGATCCCGGCGCTCGGCGACGGTGAGCGTGGTCAACGGTTCGACCGTGATGTGCAGCGTGCGTCCGGAGCGGCGGAGGTGCCAGATCCCGGCAACGGTGCCGTCGATGAGCAGTACCGGAAAGTTGCCGGCTTGGCCACCGGAGAGCGCGCGTTGCGCGGCAGGTCCGGGGAAGAGCTGCTCGCGCGGGTGGCAGCCGACGGTGTAGGCGTCGAAGTACGGCAGTAGCCGTACCCCGCGCGATGGCACGGGTGCTGGCGCGGTGTCGCCGGCCGAGACCCAGGCGACCGTGCCGGCGACGTTGACCTGTTGCAGTTCGTCGGCGAGGGAGTCGAACAACTGGGTCGCCCAGCGGCGAGGCGCGGACAGCCACTGCGCGAACTGCTGCGGTGTTGCCGGCCCGTACGCGTGCAGATAGCGCCGGACCAGGCCGGCGAGGGCGTCGGGTGCCGGTGCGGGCTGGAATCCTGGCCGCCACCGTTGCGGGCTGGTGTAGGTGACCTTTCGTCCACGGTTCGGGCCGAAACAGAGTGCCCCACGGTGTGCGGCAAGGTGTATCGCCTGTCGCCAGCGCGGCCACATGCCGCCGAACCCGGGCACGACCGGGTCGGCGGCCCAAGGGCCGGTGCGGGCGACCACCGCCGCGGTGAGCTCGTCGATGGTCAGTTCCGCGTCGGCCAGTGCCTCCGCGATCGCCGAGACGACCTCGTCGGTCTGGTCTCTGGTCAGCCGCGCGTCGGCGGGCAGGCTGTTCGAGGACGGTGGCAACGCGCCGAGCGCGCCGGTCCACAGCGGTAGATCACGCGTCGGCAGTAGGTGCACGGTGCCGCGCGGCCCGAACGTCTTGACCAGGCTGCGTTCCTTCCACAATGCGTCTCGAACGTCGTTGCGGGTGGTGCCGGCTACGCGCAACCCGATGGACACCTCAGCGGCGGAGAGCACTTGAGCGTGCGCGCCGCACATAGCGGCAACGGCATCGGCTGGCCGGCCGTGTACCGGAGCGGACAGCCCGTGCCGGTCGAGCCGCCGACCCCATACATCGGGCCAGGACAGCCGCGGCGCCATCGTCGAAAGGTTGGTCATCGAGCACGTCTCCCCGGCGTCGTGGTTCGGGTGGGCGTTCCCAGGCTTCGGATGACCTCGGAACGTGCCGTCTCGTCGCCCGGATCGGGCGGCCGGGCGTCGAGACGGCTAGCGTGGCTGGGTGCGGTCAGCGGAGCTTACGGAAAAACTCGCACGTCGCCGACGAGGAGGTCGGGTGCTTCCAGGGCGGCGAAGTGGCCGCCGCGGCTGAACTCGGTCCAGTGCACCACGTTGTGGTCGCGTTCGGCGAGGGGCCGGATGGTGATGTCGTTGGGGAACACCGCCACCCCGGTCGGTACTGAAGAGCGTGGCTGGGCCTGGCCCCAGGTGCGGGCGTCTTCGTAGTAGAGGCGGGCGGCGGATCCGGCGGTGCCGGTCAGCCAGTAGACCGAGACGTCCTTGACGGGCGCTTCTCGTCCGATGCGGAGGCCGGTGCCTTCCTCGCCTACAGCAGCGATCGCGCCACACTGGACGACCTGGCCGTCCGGCTGCATGCGGTTGCGGCCGACGGCAGTCGTGTGCGGCAACTCGTGGAACTCGCCAAGACTCACGGCTTCGAGTTCGACGACTGAACCGGCAGGATCCGCCGCTGCATCCTGAATATTCTTCGGCACTACCGGGCGGCTTCGAACGCCCGGCCAACGGCAGATCCGGATGCTGCTGGGTGGTGTTGATCAGTCCGACGTGAAGTTCCACTGCATGGGTAGGGAACTGTTGCAGAGGGCGCGGGTGAAGTCGTTGTCTCGCACGATGTTGCGCTCGCCGCAGGTGGGACAACGACGGAAGACGACCTTGTCGGTGAAGTTGCCGGGATGCCGTACAAGCGGTCGAGCGCCCTACCCACGGCAGGCCAGGAGTCAATGCCGTTCAGATAGGAGCCTTCGGGCAGGCCAGCGTGGGTGTGGGTGGGCCGGAGTGGCGGATGATCTGGTCACCAACATCGCCGCCGCCAAGCGTCACCACGCCCGCGCCAGCACCCGCCCGCTGGCCCTACTCGGCATCACCTGACGACTTTGCCGCGGCCTTGGCTGGGTGCTTGCCGCCCCCGGATCGTATGGGCCATCGACGTCCGCCATGCCGCCGAAGGTGTCCGCCACCCAAGATGAATTTAGCTCAAGATTCCCTCAAGGATCGAGATGGTTGATGACGGCCCGTGTGCGCCTCGACTAACTTCCTGGCACGGCAAGAAAGTAGAGCAGCCCTTAACCCGATCCCTGGCCGGACATCCAGTCCTGGCCGACAACAACCACCGTGGCAATCCGGAGGCGATCGTCTTCTATTGCAAGAACCGCGACGGCGGTCCACCACCGATCTGCGCGTAGCTCAATCCCCCGCCCCCACCGTCTTGAAGGAGACCTTCCATGTCAGTTCGAAACTTCATGCGCGCCTTGACGGCGCTCGTCGGAGGCATCTCAATCGTGATGGCGGCTTCTTCTCCGGCCGCTGCTATCACCTATGAAAAGAATATCGGTACCAAAACCATGGTAGGGCCCAGCTACTGGCAATCAGGATATTGGTTCCAGGGCGCCGAGCGCACTAGCAACAATCTCGGAGTATTCCAGGCGAACGGCGACAAGTGGTGGGTCCTCGATAACATAAAGGACGGAAAGTCGGTCGTTGTGGTCTGGTACAACTATCGGAATGGGTCGCTCATTCGAACGGGCGAGTGCAAGAACAACCACGGCGCTCCATCATGGGCGGTCTGCGACAAGGATTACTACGAAGACAGCACCCTTTGGGCCAAGACCTGCCTTTATGACTCCGCCACAGGAAAGTACGACCCGTGCAATGTAGCTGGCTGGGAGTTCCGGGTAAGCGACGCGAAGGTTCTCTGAAGCCGGCCCATTCCGGCAGCCTTGGCACAGGCCGGCCAGCAGGATCGGGTAGCCGGAGGGAGTTTCGCCCCTCCGGCTCCCACATCACCGTGATCGCCACCATCCTCGACCCACATGAAGTGTCCGCCAATGGACGATGGCTGACGCCAACAGTCACTTTCGGTGACGAGCGCTTCGCGGCATGAGCGTGCGTCGGGGCGCGTTGTCACAAACCGATAGGTCGGTAGCTCAATGCCGCGTCGACGATGGCCCGGGGCGACGCGTTGGCCAGCTCCGGTGGCGGCCAGAAGATCAGATCGGTGACTCGTGGGTGCAGGACGTTGGTGTCCAGCAGCAGAACGTAGTAGTCGATGTCGTCGTCGGCTGCCTGTATCCGGCGGACAATCTCGATCAGCTCGTCGCGGGTGACGTGGGCGACCTTCGGCGTTGCGGGTCGGGCACGGCCCCGGCGTTGTTCCGGCTTGAGGCGTTCTGTCCAGGTTAAGGACCGGACGGGGCTGGAGTTGTGGGACGAGCGCGGCTTCTGATGATC
>NZ_JBEYTI010000036.1:0-53610 GCF_040642975.1 Micromonospora sp. NPDC047548 | reverse complement strand
CAACGTGACGGGCATGCTCACCAACCGGCGCCTGGCCCGGCACATCGCTGACGCCGGGTTCGGTGAGCTGCGCCGCCAACTGGCGTACAAGGCTGTGTGGAACGGCGGCCGGCTCGTGGTGGCCGACCGCTGGTATCCCTCCAGCAAAACCTGCTCGGGTTGCGGTGCGGTGAAAACCAAACTCACCCTGACCCAGCGCACCTACCACTGCACCACCTGCGGCCTCACCCTCGACCGGGATGTGAACGCCGCACGTAACCTCGCCGCCCTCGCACACGAGGCGACATCCGCCGGGAGTGGCCCGGTGGCAGGACGTGGAGCCACCCAGAAGACCCACCCCGGTGGGCAGGAGGCAGTGAAACGTCAACCCGGCCCCGCGCTCTGCGCGGGTAAGACCGGGACCGTTGTGCCGCAAGGCAGAACTGCCACATGAGCGCCACAAAGCACTCACTGGCAACGGTGTTGAGTCGCGCCGATGAACCGCGTGGCGGTCGATGTGGACTACGTGCTGGCCGCGACCGCCAACCCCATCCCGGGCGACCTGCCGAACTGCCGACGGTCGCCGAGTACCTGCCGCGTCATCGCCGCAGCCGACCTCTGCGCCCAGCTCACCTGTGGCACCTATTGGCAGCGCATGGCCGCCGGCCGGGGTGACGCACTTTCACGTTCACGCCCCGCCACCACAGTCAGCCCTCGGGAAGGCGCGAGGTTAGCCGGCGGCAGACGGGGTACGCATGCGTGACCCATGGGGAGGTCGGCTGAAACTGGCACCTCCTGCCGACGACCCATCCGAGAGGGACAAGGTGTCACACGAGTATCGCAAGAGCCCCGAGGCGATTTCTCGGCTTTCGCCGGAGCAGTACCGAGTCACCCAGGACGCTGGGACAGAGCCAGCCTTCGACAACGCCTACTGGGACAACAAGGAGCCGGGCATCTACGTCGACATCGTGTCCGGTGAACCCCTGTTTGCTTCCGTCAACAAGTATGACAGCGGTACCGGCTGGCCGACTTTCACCAAGCCGATAGAACCGAGGAATGTGGTCCGAGCCGGAGACTCGAGCTTCGGCATGGTCGGCATCGAGGTCCGGTCGGCGCGCGGGGACAGCCACCTCGGCCATGTGTTCGACGATGGCCCCCCGGAGGCGGGAGGACTGCGTTACTGCATGAACTCGGCCGCGCTTCGGTTCATTCGGCGCGACGACCTCGAGCGTGAAGGCTTCGGCGAGTACCGCAGGGTGTTCGAACACCCGGACGGGGAGCGAAGCGATGACTGACACGGCTGAGAAGGCGATCCTGGCCGGCGGCTGCTTCTGGGGCATGCAGGACCTCATCCGGAAACGCGAGGGCGTGCTCGCCACCAGGGTCGGCTACACCGGCGGAGACGTACCGAACGCGACTTACGAGAACCATGGTTCCCACGCCGAGGCGATCGAAATCGTCTTCGACCCCCAGAAGCTGTCCTATCGAGACCTTCTCGAGTTCTTTTACCAGGTCCACGACCCGACGACCAAGAATCGTCAGGGCAACGACGTCGGCACCAGCTACCGGTCAGCCATCTTCTACTGCAACGACCAGCAGCGGCAGGTCGCCGAAGACACGATCGCCGACGTCGACGCCTCTGGCCTGTGGCCAGGCAAGGTGGTCACCGAGGTCAGCCCTGCCGGACCGTTCTGGGAGGCCGAGCCCGAACACCAGGACTACCTGGAGCGGTATCCGGCGGGTTACACCTGCCACTACGTCCGGCCGGACTGGAAGCTTCCCCGTCGCAGCGAAAACGTTAGTCGGTAGATCCGCGGGCCAGGCCCGTCCCGGGAGGTCGCGCGGGATTACTCGTATCGCCCGCGATCACGGGAAAGGCGCTCTAGGGTCGAACTGAAGGGCGACTCGGAACGAAAAGGAGGCCTTCGTGGCTGTCAAGACCGAAGCGCGACCGAGTACCACAGAGGTCCGGCCGTTCAACATAGAGATCCCCGAGGCGGAACTCGAGGCGCTGCGGGCGCGCATCGCGGCCACGCGCTGGCCCGAAAAGGAGACCGCCGCAGATCAGTCGCAGGGCGTGCAACTCGCGACGATCCAGGCACTCGCGCGCTATTGGCAGACAAAGCACGACTGGCGCAGGGTCGAGGCGAGTCTGAACGCCCTACCGCAGTTCATCACCGAGATCGACGGGCTGGACATCCACTTCATCCACGTCCGTTCGAAACATGAAGACGCATTGCCGCTGATCGTGACGCACGGATGGCCCGGCTCGATCATCGAGCAGCTGAAGATCGTGGATCCGCTTACCAATCCCACGGCGCACGGCGGGAGCGCATCCGATGCATTTCACTTGGTGATTCCGTCGTTGCCGGGCTACGGTTTTTCGGGCAAGCCGAGCCAGCCCGGCTGGGGCCCGGAGCGCATCGCACGGGCCTGGCCGGAGCTGATGAAGCGCCTCGGATATTCGCGGTTCGTGGCACAAGGCGGCGACTGGGGCGCGGTCATCGTTGATCTGATGGGGCTGCAGGCGCCTCCGGAACTGCTCGGCATCCACACCAACATGCCTGGCGCGGTTCCAACCGACATTGACAAGCTGCTCCAGTCTGACATCAGCGGGGCCAACAACGCACTCGGCAAGCTGCCAGCCAATCTCTCGGCGGACGAAAAGCGCGCGTACGAGCGGCTCGCCTTCGTATATCAACACGTCGCCTACGGCCTCATGATGGGTACGCGCCCGCAAACGCTCACCGGATTGGCGGATTCGCCCGTCGGCCTGGCGGCGTTTCTGCTCGACCATGACGCGCGTAGTCTCGACCTGATCTCACGAGCCTTCGCTGGACAGCCCGAGGGCCTTACCCAAGACGACGTCCTCGACAACATCACGCTCTACTGGTTGACGAACACGGCGATTTCTGCGGCTCGTCTCTATGCAGAGAACAAGCTCTCCTATTTCGCCGCCAAGGGAGTCTCCATCCCGGTTGCCGTGAGCGTTTTCCCCGATGAACTCTATGAGGCACCGCGTAGTTGGACAGAGCAGGCGTACCCCAATCTCATCTATTACCACAAGCTCGACAAGGGCGGGCACTTCGCGGCCTGGGAACAGCCCCAACTCTTCTCCGAGGAGGTTCGCGCCGGCTTCCGGTCGCTCCGCTAGTGTCGCCTGTCGTAAGTGGTTTTGTGGTCTGGGTGCGGGTCAATGAAGGTATGTCTGTTGCCGCGCCGTTGGCGCTTCGCCCCGGAGACGGGGCCCGTCTCCGGGCGTTGACGCGGTCGTCGCAGATTGCGGCGGGTGTGGTCCAGCGGGCGAGGATCGTGTTGCTGGCCCCGGAGGGGTCACGAACGCGGCCATCGGGCGTCAGGTCGGGGTGTCGACACCGACCGGTCCTGGCCTGGCGTGACCGGTACGACGCGGGCGGGATCGACGCCTTGGCCGACCGGGAACTCTGGGGTCGCCCGAGGGCCGCCCAAGCTCGCCAACTCCGTTGAGCCGCTTGATGTTGGACGGAAACCGGCGCCCGTCGCACCACGTCCAACAGCAATGGGCGATGGCGAGGTTGAAGACCAGGAACCGGATTCCGGTCTGGAGGGTGGTATCGGGGACGAGTCGGTGGGGTCAGCTCGCCAGCTTGTCCGTCGTCCCGGATTTGGCCGTGTCGAGGTCGAAGTCGTGCCGTCCCGGCGCGTGTGGGAGTTGCTGCGACGCACGCGATCACTCGCGATGGCTGCCCGATGGCGACTGTTGGCCCTGTGCGGCGCATTCTTGGCGACGATCCCCACGTGGCCGGCCCTGGACGGTGTGTTGCGGACCAGCCCCGCTACCTGGCGGCCGGCCCCGGACGGTGCGTTTCGGACCAGCCCCAATTTCGAGGCCGGTGAGATCGTCCTGCTGCTGGCGATCGTGCTGGTAGTGCCGATCGCCTGGGTCGTGGTGGCCCCTGGTCCTGGTCGGATTGTCGGTGCCCTGCTCGTCGCGTCCGCTGCCGGATGGTCGTTTGCGACCCGGCTGTGGGCGAGCTGGGCCATACCGCCCACCGTGGATGACGCACTGCGCGGATCCCTGGCTGTCGGGTGCGCGATCGTGGTCACGGCCCTGTGGTTCGACCGGCACCGACACCCGATCATCCGGCGGCCCTGGCTCGGCTTGGCGCTGCTGGGCGTCGCATGCGCCGCGGTCGTGGTGCTGCCCGCCGTAGGTAACGCCTCGATCCCGGGGCGGGATGGGCTGCTGCCGCTGCCGGAGGGAGTGGTCATCGTGGCCGAGGACGCCGGCTGCGAATCCCGCGGCTCGTGTGTGCGTAGCTTCCAGCTGACCGCCGACGACGGCGCGGATCCGCAGGAGGTAGCACGTCGGCTGACCCGTCATCTCGAAGATCGCGGCTGGCGGATCGGCGTCGAACACGAGGCGAAAGCGTGCCGGCCGCTTGGCTATCTGGCGAACCCATACCGGACCTGCGTGTCCATCTTGCATCTGCGCGGCCCGGGCACGGTCGAGGTGCTCTTCAACGTCTTCAATCCACGCGAGCCGCGGATCAGCTACGCATCAGAGACACCTTGACCCCCGCCTACTTCGTGGAGCCACAATGCCGCGGCCGCCTCACCCCGATCGAGTTCGAGACAATCGACCAGCCCGCACACGCGGCCTGAACCACTCAACCCCGCGAGTCAACCAAACCCGGGGCAGTCCCCAAGTTGTCGTTGCCGTCCCAGCGGGGCTGCTGTGACGGATCGGCGCCGAGCTCGAAGATCTCCGCAGCCGTCGTCTCGCGCTGCAGCCGCGTTCAGGTGAGCCGCTTGGCGCGTTCGGTGAGGTAGCGCTGTTCTGGGATGCTGGCGGTCCGCTTCGCGGCCAGCCGGTACGCCTCCCGGGCGGCGGCGGTATCCCCGGCCAACTCCAGGAGGTGGGCGCGAACGGCGGGCAGCCGGTGGTGTCGGGCCATCCGCTCGTCGGTTTCGAGGGTGTCCAGCAGTTTCAGCCCCGCTTCCGGCCCATCGGTCATGGCCACGGCGACGGCCCGGTTGAGGGTGACCATCGGGTTCGGCGATAGCCGTTCCAGGATTCGGTACAGCGCGGCGATCTGCGCCCAGTCGGTCTCCGCTGCGCTGGAGGCCTCCAGGTGTACCGCCGCGATCGCCGCCTGCAATTGGTACGGTCCTGGTGGCGACTCGGCCATCGTCCGCGTGATCAGAGCGACGCCCTCTTTGATCGCGTCGGTGTCCCAGCGGGTACGGTCCTGCTCGGCGAGCGGCACCAACACCCCGTCCGGGCCGGTACGCGCTGGGCGGCGGGCGTCGGTCAGCAGCATCAGTGCGAGCAGTCCGGCGACCTCGCCGTCGGTCGGAAGAATCCGGTGCAGTAACCGGGTCAACCGAATCGCCTCAGCTACCAGGTCGGGGCGCTGAAGGTCAACACCGGAACTCGCCGTATATCCCTCGTTGAAGATCAGGTAGAGGACGTGTCGCACCACCCGTAGCCGGTCGAACCATTGCGACCTTGGGGGCAGGTCGAAGGTGGCACCCGCCGTTTTGATCCGCTGCTTTGCCCGACTGATCCGTGGCCCCATCGTCGCCTCGGGCATCAGGAACGCGGCGGCAATCTGAGCGGTGGTGAGGCCGCCGAGGGCGCGCAGGGTCAACGCCACCTGGGAAGCCGGGGTGAGGGACGGGTGGCAGCACATGAACAGCAGGGTGAGCGTGTCGTCCGCCTCGGGCACCTGCTCGGGGGCGACACCGGAGATCACGGGCGCCCCGGCCAGCGCGGCGGCGGTCGCCTCCCGGCGGCGCCGGGCCGCCTCACTACGTACATGGTCAACCAGCCTGCGGGTCGCTACGGCAGTCAGCCAGGCTCTCGGATTGTCCGGCACCCCGTCGGCGGGCCACTGCGTCGACGCGGCGAGCAGCGCCTCCTGCACGGCGTCCTCGCAGGCGTCGAACTGCCCGTACCGGCGCGTCAGCGCACCGAGGACCCGCGGGGCGAGTTCCCGCAGCAGGCCCTCGGTGCGCTCGGTCACATCTCCATCCCGGTCGAGAACATCACCGGACGCACCTCGACGCCCAACCCGTCGATGCCCGCATCGGGGATCATCGCGGCCAACTCCAGCGCCCGGTCCCGGTCGGCGCATTCAACCAGGTAGTAGCCGCCCAGGAACTCCTTCGCCTCCAGGTACGGGCCATCGGTGATGACCGGGACGCCGTCACGCACCCGGACTACCGCGCTGTTGGACGGATCGGCCAATGCCTGGGTGAAGATCAGCTCACCGGATTCCTGAATGGTTTTGATGAAGTCACCATGGCCATTCATCAGCGCGGTGCGCTGGTCCTCGGTGAGCGCGTCCAGCGCGGCCGGGTTGTTGTGCAGCAGCAGCAGAAACTTCATGCCTCGTCTCCTCGCGTTCTCGGCCCCGTGGTGGGCCCGACGCTATGGAGTCGGGGCACACCGTGCGATCTTGACGTCGGCCGCCGAACTTCTCTATGCACGTCAGAAGCCCGAGAACTGGTCCGGCGACCCGGCGCAAGAACCTCCGACCAGCACCGACCTCCTCACGACAACCGCTTCGACGAGGAGGAACCGTACGTGGCCACGATAACGCGTCCCGATGGTGCCAGCCGCGCTGGCCTGCGTGAATGGCTGGGCCTGGCCGTGCTCGCGCTGCCCACCCTGCTGGTGGCTCTGGACATCAACTCGGTGTTTCTGGCGCTGCCCCACCTGAGCATCGACCTGCATGCCAGCGCCACGCAGCAGTTGTGGGTGGCGGATGGATACGGGCTCATGGTGGCTGGATTCGTCGTCACCATGGGCACCCTGGGGGACCGGATCGGCCGGCGGCGCCTGCTCATGATCGGCGGCGCGGCGTTCGGTCTGCTGTCGCTGGTGTCCGCCTACGCAGTCAACCCACTGATGCTGATCGTGGCCCGGCTGCTCCTGGGAGTGGCGGGTGCCACCCTGATGCCGTCTACGCTCGCCCTGATCAGCACCATCTTCACTGACGCCCGGCAGCGCACCCTAGCCATTACGACCTGGTCCACCTGCGTGTTCGCCGGCGCAGCGCTCGGCCCGGTGCTCGGCGGGGTGCTGCTCACCCACTACTGGTGGGGATCGGTGTTGCTGATCGGTGTGCCGACGATGGCCGCGCTGCTGGTCGCCGCCCCGCTGACGCTGCCCGAGTCCCGCAACCCCGACGCCGGCCGGCTCGACCTGACCAGCGTGATGCTCTCCCTGGCCGGCATCCTCCCCCTCACCTACGGTGTCAAGCAATTGGGCGCGGACCGGGCCGACGCGCCTCTTGCACTGGGCGCCGCTGCTATCGGTGCGCTCTTCGCCGTGCTGTTCGTCCGGCGCCAGCGCGGCCTGCCCGACCCGCTGCTACGGCTGGATCTCCTGCGCGATCGCATCGTGGGCGGCGTGCTGGCCGCGCTGGTCGTCACCGGCGCCGGGCTGGCTGGCGTCGGTCTGCTCACCACGCAGTACCTGCAGATCGTGTGCGGGCTCTCACCGCTCGCCTCGGCCGTGTGGTTCGCCCCGATGGGACTGGCATTGGCCGCCGGTTGCACGCTCGCCCCGCTGACCCAGCGCTGGATGTCCCCCGGCGCCGCGATCGTCGCCGGCCTGGCGGTCTCCACCCTCGGCTTCCTGCCGGTCGCGCTGGCCAGCGGCCCAGTCACGGTGATCGTCGGGACCGCGGTGATCGCCCTGGGTACTGGCCCGCTGTTCGCGCTGGGCACTGGCATGGTGATCGGCTCCGTCCCCCCGGAACGGGCCGGCTCGGCCGCGGCGCTGTCGGAGACCAGCAACTATCTGGGCGGCACGGCCGGCATTGCCCTGTTCGGTACCGTCGCGGCGGGCGTGTACCACGCCCGACTGGCCGGATTCGGCGGAGCACCGGCCGCCGCACGTGAATCCGTCGCCGGCGCCACCTCAGTGGCCGCCACGCTCCCCGCAGGCCCAGCTGACCGGCTGCTGGAGGCCGCACACACCGCATTCACCAGCAGCCTCAGCCTGGTCGCCGCCTGCGGCGCCGTGCTGTTTCTCGCCTTGACCATTCTCGCCGCCCGGCGCTTCCGCTGACCGAACGCCATGCGGCGAGCCGCGGGTACGGAGGCGCTGGACCTGCCGGTCCAGTAGGCGGCAGCCGCCACATCGTCTGGGGGGTGTCGCCGCAGATCGTGCGCGCTGGCCCGGTGCCTGTCGCACCGCTGATTTTCAGCCCGAGCCGGACCTCGCGCCGTGTCCACCAGTTGCCGTCGCCCGCGCCGTGCGATCCGTGGCCGCGGTAGAGGGCGCCGCATCACGCCCCTCGGCTCTCCATCCATTGCGGTGTCTCTGCTCGTGCCGACCGGGTACCAGCCGCGCCGGACGGAGCCTCCGGCGCGACCCGGACCCGGTCGGCAACGGGTCGAAACCCGATGTCCTACCGGCTTCTCTTGAGCTGGTCGCAGAGCTTCTCGGGATTACGCACGAAATCCATCCCCCTGTCGCGCACTCGGGAGAAGTCGTCGATCATGTGCTGCACCTCGCCGGGGGTGAACCGTCGGTCCTCGTCGCCCGACTTCTTCAGCCACCCGATCACGTCGTCGTAGCTCTTCCAGTCCTGCCTGCCCATCAGGCGCTCGATGTCGGTGACGTCGTAGTCCTTCTGCATCGCCTGACTGGACGGGTCGTGGATCTTCATTACCTGTTCCTCCCCGTGTGACCTGGTCTGCCGCGCGATTGCCCGACGCGTCCGGCGGCAAACGGCCCGCGACATGATCCGCCGCGACCGTGTCAGACGCCGGATGGATACGTCTCGGCCTCGGCCAGGCTGGTCGGTCGCACGCGCAGCGGCCGGACCGCCTGGGTCTCGTCGATCCAGCAGAAGGCGTCGTAGCGGTCGCCGAGCACGGTCGGTACGTAGTTGCCGAAGCTTTCCCGCGAGGGGTGGTAGACGACTCCGATCGCCCGGTGGTCGAGTTCGTCGGTGAGCACGTCGGGCTTGCCGTCGCGCGGGAAAACGAACAGGGCCTGCGCGGGCGCGGCGCCGTGCAGGGCGTCCTCCAGTGAGTGCCGGCGGCCCGGTGGCACCGGCATCACCTCCATCGGCGCGCCCCAGGCGTCACCGGCGACGACTGTGCCGTGGTGGGTGCCGAAGCCGACCAGCACGACCTGGTCCGGACCGTACCGTTCCCGGGCGAGCTGGCCGATGTTGACCTCTCCGGCGTCGGTCATGTCGGTGGCGCGGGCATCCCCGACGTGGGTGTTGTGCGCCCAGACGAGCGCCTTCGACCCCGGCCCGTAGTGCCGCAGCAGCCGGTCGAGGGTGTCGTCCATGTGCCGGTCGCGGACGTTCCATGACTCCCGGCCACCGCGCGCCATCGTCCGGTAGTAGCGCTCGGCCCCGGCGACGATCTCGGCGTTCTGCCAGGCCACGAAGCGGCCCGCGCCGCCGCCCCCGGCCCGCTCGCGCAGCCCGACGAGCAGGTCCACCACCTCGTTCTCGCAGTTGTTCGGCACGAACCGGGTCGCCAGCGCGTACTGCTGCGGGTCCTCGTCGTACGGCTGGAAGCAGCGGTACGCGGCCAGCGCCGCCGGCACCTGCTCCGGGTCGTGCTCCTGCAGCCAGGTGATGATCTCGCGCAGCGACTCCCACAGCGAATACACGTCCAGACCGTGGAACCCGGCGCGGTTCGGCTCGTCCGCACTCGCGTTGCGGATACGCAGCCAGCGGGTGAAGTCGATGACCTCCTCGTTGGCCCACATCCAGGTCGGCCAGCGCTCGAAGGTGGCCAGCGCGTCCCGCGGGTCGCTGGGCGCGTCGGCCTGGCAGCGGACACTGCGGTCCACCCGGTCGCAGTCGGGCCAGTCGCCCTCCACGGCGACGAACGAGAAGCCCTTCTCCTCGATCAGCCGCCGGCTGATCGCCGCGCGCCAGGTGTAGAACTCGTGGGTGCCGTGGCTCGCCTCGCCGAGCATCACCACCCGGGCGTCCCCGATCCGGTCCAGCAGCACGTCCAGGTCACCCGGGTCGGCCAGCGGCGCTGCCAGCCCGGTCACCTCGTCGTCGTAGCGACCCATGTTCACCCCCGCCGCGTCAGGTCCCGGCTCGTGGTCATGCCCCTGGCGTACCCGGCCCGGCATCGGCCATGCGAGCCACCGGAACCGGTAGCGGCGCGCCGGCGCCGCTACCGTCGACGTCGGGATGCACGTCCGGTGCGGGACGCCTGACGAATGACCGGTGTCCTGTCGGGTACGCGGGCGGCGACACCGAGGAGAGGCAGATGACCGTAACCGTTCCCGACGTGATCGTCCGTTACTACAAGCTGGCCGCCGAACCGGACGTCGACGCCTTCGTCTCCTGCTTCACCGACGACGCGATCGTGGCCGACGAGGACCGGACCTACGAGGGTCCGGCGGCGATCAGGGCGTGGCGTGAGCGGACGACGGCCCAGTTCGACTACAAAGCGATCCCGGAGACGGTCGAGGAGGAGGCCGGCGGCAACCTGGTGGTGACGACGCTCGTCTCGGGCACGTTCCCGGGCAGCCCGGTCCGGCTGCGTTACCGTTTCACGCTGCGCGACGGCTTGATCGGTGCCCTGGACATCCGTCCGTAGGGCTCTGAGGGCCGCCCTTTTTGTTGGTCGCGGCTCCATCCGACCGACCCGCTTGTGATTTCAGGTCGAGACGGGCACGAAGTCGGATCGCGGGTGCATTTTTACCGAACTGCGAACCGGGGGAAACGTCGCCCATAAGCGAGTTTCTGAATCCGCAGAAATTGCCCCGTACGTCTCCGCACCGTGGAGAGAATGTGGCGGAGGGAAAGCCATGAACGGGGGAACAGTATGGGGTTCAGGCGGCGATTGACGCTGGTGTCGGTGACCCTTGCGGCCACACCGTTGGTCCTCGACGGGTGTACCGCCGATCGTATGCCGGGCGCCCGGCCTGCTGAGCGAAGGGCGGCGGCCCCGCAGCTGACGGTGACGCCCGACGACCACTCACGGGACGTGCCGATCACCGCCGACGTGGGCGTCCGGGTCAGCGGCGGTCGGATCACCGCCGTGCGGATCGCCGACGACAAGGGCGCCGAGGTCAAGGCCGAGCCCCGCGACGACGGCTCGGCCTGGGTGCCGAGCGCTCCGCTGCAGCCCAGACGGACTTACACCGCCGAGGTGACCGCCACCGGCGACAAAGGGACGACGACCACCCGGAAGACGACCTTCACCACCATGCCTGAATCGTCGAAACCGGCGATCACCAGTACGTTGTATTTCGCCGGCAACCAGACGTACGGCACGGCGATGCCGGTGACCGTCGCGTTCGACCCGCCCGTTCCCAAAGACGCCAGGGCCGATGTGCAGCGCCGGTTGTTCGTGAAGACAAACCCCCCGCAGCCGGGCACCTGGTCCTGGTTGGACGACGGCAGCGAGGTCTACTACCGGGCACCGGACTTCTGGCGACCTGGCACCGCGATCAGCGTCCGAACCGGGTTGGAGGGGCTGCCGATCGGCAAGGACCGTGTCGGTGACGCCGACCGGAACGCCACCTCCAAGATCGGTCGCCAGGTGTCCCTGGAGGTCGACAACGCCACCAAGCAGATGTCGGTGCTGCGCGACGGGAAGCTGATCCGCAAGATCCCGGTCAGCCTCGGCAAGCCGAGCACGCCGACGTCCAGCGGCAAGATGGTGATCATGGAGAAGCACCAGTACGCGACGTTCGACACCCGGGGCGACCCGATGGGCGGCTACGTGGTTGACGTCGAGGACGCCCAGCGGCTCACCGATGGAGGCGAGTTCATCCACGGGGCACCGTGGTCCGAGGGGGATCAGGGCAACACCAACGTCTCGCACGGCTGCACCAACGTCTCCGCCGCCGCCGCCGACTGGCTGATGGGCGTCACGCAGGTAGGCGACCTGGTCACCTTCACCGGCACCGAGGTGAGGTTGGAGCAGGGCAACGGATGGACGGCCTGGAACGTCAGCTGGGACGAGTTCGTCAGGGGCAGCGCGCTGCCGGTCCCGGCCGGGCTCCGGCCGACCCCGAGCCAAACGCCGCATCCCGGTGCCGTGGCCGGTGGTGGCTCGCCGACGCCGGCCCCGTCCGTCCGCGGCGGCTGATCCGGGCGTCCGCCTTCGCACGGTGGTGGGCGCGGTCGCAGCCGGATGCTCGTCCCGACGGGCGGCGCCTCGGCCCACCTCAGGCTCTCGACGCCCGCGCCCCCGTCCGCCGCGCTGCTGGCCGGCGTTACGGCCGCAGGGTGTCAACCCGGGGAAATGCTTGGGCGAGGTCTTCACGCCCGCCGCTCGGTGGGCCTGGATCTCCTGGCCGGCGTTACTGACCACGACGTCGGGGTCCGCGGAGAAGCTACGGTCGAGTTTGCCGTTACCGTTCACCCGCTCGCCGCGGAATCCGACGACGAGCAGGCTGGCGACCTTTCGCCGCAGCGCAGAGTCGTCTCCCGACCCCGCTGAAGGCTGCCGTCCGGGGCTTCTTGCAGGCGTCGTCGGGCGGGAACCCGGCGATGCGGCATCGGTGGATTCACAGCCGGTCAGCGTCGCCACGGCAGCCGAGCCCGCTGCGGCGAGCAGCAGCCGCCGGGGCAGACGCACGGTGTTCACCGCCGCACGCCAAGCCTCGTCTGCGTCTGTACGCCGTCACACGGAAACAGCTCTTCATGTACCCGTGGTCGGTGGTCGTCGCCGAGCTGGGGGCCACGGCCATCGTGGAGATGTTCGTGTTCCTCGGCGGGGTGTTCGTGGCGGTGCTGTGGACCTGCTACCGCCGCTGCCCTGACCGTCGAGCAGATCACTGATCTACTCGTCCAGGCCGGCTGGCGCCACCACATCGCCGCGACCGCAACCCGGCTGCACGCCATCTTCTGCGGCCGGCGGCATGCTCGGGCGTCGCCAGCCCGGGGCAGGTTTCTTTTCGCCCGAGGGCTAGCGACAGCTGAAGGTTTTTGGCAGGGTGGCACCCACTATCGTGATCGCCCCCTGTGGCGGCACGTCCGACGTGAGGGGGCGCCGTGCGTAGACCTTCCCGAATCCGATCACTTGCCGTCGCGGGCGCGGCGACCCTGCTCGCCGTGGTGGCATCTCCGGCCAGCGCACACGAGCCGTGGGATGACGGTTCCGTTCCGCCGCCCCCGCCGAGCAGTCCGGCCGACGGCTACAGCAAGAACATGCACCTGCTCTCGACCGACGAGCACACCGGCGGGGTGAACTCGGACCTCGCCTTCTCCGGGAATCTCGTCTTCGCCGGCCACTACGGCGGCTTCCGGATCATTGACATCGCCGAGCCGGGCGCGCCGGTCGAGCTGGCCGACGTGCACTGCAACGGGCCCCAGGGCGATGTGTCCGTCTGGGGTGACCTGCTGTTCCTGTCCGTGGACACCCCGCAGAGCACGCCGGGCTGCGAGGGATCCCGCAACGTCACCGCGTCCACCCCGGGCGCCTGGGAGGGCGTACGGGTCTTCGACATCAGCGACCCGCGCGCGCCGCAGTTCCTCCAGGCGATCCGGACCGACTGCGGCTCGCACACCCACACCCTCGTGCCGCGCGAGGACGGCGGCACCTACATCTACGTCGCGTCGTACCCGCTGAGCGCCAGCAACATCGGACCCGACTGCCAAGCCCCGTTCGAGCGGATCTCGGTGATCGACGTACCCGGTGGCGACGCCGCCGCCGGCCTCGCCGCGAAGGTCGTCGCCGAGCCCACCATCAAGGGGATCGACCTCTTCTCCGGCGCGTCCGGTGACTTCTTCGCCTGCCACGACATCCAGGTGCTCACCCCGCGCAAGCTCGCCGCCGCAGCCTGCCTGTCCCAGGGCCAGCTCTGGGACATCAGCAACCCGCTGGCACCCCGGGTGACCGCCAACATCGACACGCCGGACGTGGACATCTGGCACAGCGCGGCGTTCACCCACGACGGAAAGTACGTCACCTTCGGCGACGAGTACTTCGGGCCCGCGCAGGAGCCGTTCGGGGCGCTCTGGACGTACGCGGTCGACAACCCGAGCACCCCGCTGAGCCACCTGCGCATTCCCCGCGCCGAGCCGAACACCTACCACAACTTCAACTACGTGCCGGTGGCCGGCCGAAACATCCTGGTCTCCTCCGCCTACGGCTCCGGGACCTCGGTGGTCGACCTGACCGACCCGACCAACCCGAAGGAGATCGGCTACTACGACATGCAGTCCAACCAGTGGTCCACCTACTGGTACAACGGCCTGATCATCGCCAACGACATCTCCCGGGGCGTGGACGTGATCCGGTTCAGCGGACGCGAGACGGCTGGCGCCAAGAAGCTGCCGATGCTCAACCCGCAGACCCAGACGTTCCTGCTCAACTGACACTGCCACGCGAAAGCGGGCGGGTGCCGACGGCGCCCGCCCGCTTCTCGTGTCGGACAGCGAACCGCGTAAACCCCGCACGATCCCTTGACTCTGGAGGAAAGGTGGACCAACTCATGAACCACACGCAGAATGAAGGGCTGAGCCGGCGCGACATCCTGGGCGGAGCAGCCGGACTGGCCGCTGGAGCCGCGGCCGTCGCGGCGGGGCTGCCATCCGGCGGCGCGTCCGCCGCTCCCGCGAAGAACGCGCCCGACCTCGCCCGCTGGCGTAGGCAGGCTGCGCACGTGACGATCACCCGCGATGACTGGGGCGTCCCGCACGTGGTGGGCAAGACCGACGCCGATGCGGTGTTCGGGATGATGTACTCCCAGGCCGAGGATGACTTCAACCGGATCGAACGCAACTATCTGGTGAGCCTTGGCCGTCTCGCCGAGGCCGAGGGCGAGAGTGCGATCTGGCAGGACCTGCGCCAGCGGTTGTTCGTCGACCCCGAGGTGCTGAAGGCGGACTATGCGAAGTGCCCGGCCTGGTTACGGGAGCTGATGCAGGCCTGGGCGGACGGGCTGAACTACTACCTCGCGACACACCCCGACGTGCATCCACGCGTGATCAATCGGTTCGAGCCGTGGATGCCGCTGAGCTTCTCCGAAGGGAGCATCGGCGGTGACATCGAGCGGGTGCCGCTCACCCAGCTCGAAGCCTTCTACAGCAAGCGTACGGTGGCGATGACCGATGAGGAACGCGGGCTGCTGTTCCGCGAGCCCAGGGGCTCGAACGGCATGGCGATCGCGCCGAGCCACACACGGGACGGCCATGCGCTGCTGCTGATCAACCCGCACACCAGCTTCTTCTTCCGCTCTGAGCAGCACGTGACGAGCGGCGAAGGGCTCAACGCCTATGGCGCCGCCACCTGGGGGCAGTTCTTCATCTACCAGGGCTTCAACGCCAACACGGGCTGGATGCACACGTCCAGCGGCGTCGACAACGTCGATGAGTTCGCCGAGACGATCGTGAGCGGGGCGGACGGCAGCAGCGCCTACCGGTACGGCAACGAGTTGCGGCCGGTGACGACGAAGACGATTACGTTGTCCTATCGCACGGCGCATGGCGGGCGGGCGCAGCGCAGCTTCACCACCTTCGCCACGCACCACGGCCCGATCGTGCGCGAGGCGGACGGCAAGTGGTTTGCGTTCGCGCTGATGAACAAGCCCGTCGAGGCGCTGCAACAGAGCTTCCTGCGCACCAAGACGCGGGATTATGCGGACTTCCTCCAGGTGGCGGGCCTCAAGGCCAACAGCTCGAACAACACGCTCTTCGCGGACTCGAAGGGCGAGATCGCCTTCCTGATGCCGCAGTTCATGCCGGTCCGAGACGATCGCTTCGACTATCTCAAGCCCGTCGACGGCAGCGATCCGGCGACCGACTGGCGCGGGCTGCACAGCCTCAAGAGCCTGCCACAGGCGGTGAATCCGAAGAATGGCTGGGCGTTCAACACGAACAACTGGCCCTGGACCGCAGCCGGCGCGGACAGCCCCAAGGCCGCGGATCATCCGCGCTACTTCGACCGGGCCGGCGAGAACCCGCGGGGGCCACAGGCAATCCGGGTGCTGACCGCGCGGAGCGACTTCACCCCGCAGACGCTGATCGCAGCCGCCTTCGATCCGTACCTCACCGCCTTCGCCCGGCTCGTGCCGGGACTTCTCGCGGCGTGGGACAAGCTGCCCGAGGGCGACCAGCAAAAGGCGAAGCTCGGCGGCCCGATCGGCCTGCTGCGCGACTGGGACTATCGCTGGGGCGCGCAATCAACCGCGACTTCGTTGGCCGTGTTCTGGGGCGAGGCGCTCTGGGCGCCCTTGGCCCAGGCGGCGAGAGATGCGGGCATGTCGATGTGGGATTACCTGGCCGAGCGCGCCACCGACGCGCAGCGGCTCGTCGCGCTCGATGCGGCGGCGGAGCGGCTGACGCAGGATTTCGGCAGCTGGCAAGTGCCCTGGGGCGAGATCAACCGCTTTCAGCGCAACGACGGCGCGATCGTCCAGACGTTCGACGACGCCAAGCCGAGCATCCCGGTGCCCTTCACCTCCGCGCAATGGGGCTCCCTCGCCTCATTCGGGGCGAGGCGCTGGCCGGGAACGAAGCGCTACTACGGCACCAGCGGCAACAGCTTCGTGGCGGTCGTGGAGTTTGGGCCGAGGCTGCGCGCCTGGGCGGTAACGGCGGGGGGCGCGAGCGGGCATCCCGATTCGCCGCACTTCAACGACCAGGCCGAACGCTACGCGAGCGGCAACCTCCGGCCCGTCTATTTCTATCCCGATGACCTCAAGGGCCATATCGAGCGGAGCTACAAGCCGGGCATGTGATCAGTCACCAAACGGGAGTTCCTCGGCGAGGCGCTCCTCGAAATTGGAGACAATGAGCGGCCCTGAGCATGGTGGAGGGTGCCGGTAACGAGGCAGCGGGACTCCGGTAGAACGGCTTGTCGACCAAGACCAGCCATCTACGGGGGAGTCCCGCTGCCGGAGCATCTGGCATCACACGGGTGATCACGGTGGCGAAGGGCGCCTTCGCGCCGGGTCATCTCGGTGAACTCACGCGGATCGTGCCGTTCGACGGCGATCTGCAACACCTGCTGGACATCCTCGCGCCGGATGTCGTCTTCCTGGGTGGCGGAGTCGTGCAGGCCGTGCTGACGCCCGTCGTGGGGCCGACAGGGTGGCCAGCGTGCTGGCCGCTGGGCTGGGCGGGCTAGCCACGGCGTCGCTGCAGCCAGCACAGATGCTGATCCGATTCAGTCCGTAGTGATCGTGACCAGCATCTACGGAGAGTGACTCGACACGGCGTCTTGGACGTCGGCGACATCAGCGACCGGGAACACGGGCTGCGCGAGTTCACCCCGACCGACCCAGACGGCAACCAGGTACGCGTCGGCAGCCCTATCCCGACGGGGATGAGGCGCCCCGCAGAACTGCTTTGGTGGTGTCGTCGCCGGCGTGCTCGGTGTCGTGCTTCTCGTTCCTCGGCTGCATCGGTAGGCCCATGGGAGATCCTCCTGGGCCGACGGTAGCCGTACGCGGCGCGTCGCCGGTTCGCGGGGAGGTTGTCCGTCCAGCGGACGATCAGGGGAGAGGAAAGTACCCACTCCTTGCCACCTTCAACGTATACCGCACCGGGGGGCTTGCGGCAAGACCCGGGTCGTGCCGCAGAATCGTCGGCCGAGGCCAGAATCTACGGAACTGGGAGGCGCGACGTGCGTGTGTTGTTGTCGACGATCGGGTCGCGCGGAGACGGGGCTTCATGCTGACAGGCGTGGTCTTCACCCAAGCAGAACTCGACTACCTGGCCACGCAGCGCATCGGGCGGCTGGCCACCGTCTCGCCTGACGGGCAGGTGCAGAACAACCCGACCAACTTCTTCGTCGATGCCGGCACTGGCGCGATCGTCATCGGCGGGCACGCGCTGGGCTCGTCGAAGAAGTTCCGGAACGTCCAACAGGGCAGCACGGTCGCGTTCGTCGTGGACGACCTGGCGACGGTCGATCCGTGGGCGCCCCGAGGCATCGAGATCCGGGGCACGGCGGTGGCGCTGACGGACCACGAGCCGCCCCTGCCGTACCTCTCTCGGGAGATCATCAGGATCACCCCTACCAAGATCGTCTCGTGGGGGCTGGACGGGCCGCGAGCGAGCCGTACGGTGTGAAATCTCGCTAGGACAGGGCCACACAGGCCTGAGCGGGTGGGGATGGCCGCGTAGCACACGCGGTGGAGCGGGCCTGCGGAGGCCGGCGCCATGCTGTCGTGCCTGGGCCGGTTGGCGACGTGCCGGTCGTGGTCATGCTGCCGTCGCCGCACCACCCGCCGCACCCGCTGCCGGGCCGGCCAGTCCCGCCGGACGTGACCGACAACCGGGTGCTGTGGGACCTGCCCGCCCAGAGCGTGAACGCGCTGTTCGGCGCCGGGAAGCGGCGGCGGCACCGCACTGAGTCGCGGGGCGCCTGGCCCGTCGGCCACGGGTCAGGGCGCCGCGCGGGGCGTACCCACCACCGCTACACGTGGGCTTCGGCAGCATTCGCATGCGCGCCTCGAAAGACCTCGCCCGGGTGGCCATCGAGGCGATCCGCGCGCAGGGCCGCCGCGCACTCGTCTCCAATTGCAAGCGACCTCAGATCGGAGCTGATGACGTGAACCCGCTGACTACCAGCGCGTTTGATCTTCCCGACCACCTCTCGCCCAAGGCCGACCCGAGACTGATCGCCCGCGACGAGCAGCACTTCGCGGCCATCGCGGAGAGCCTCGAACGGACGATCTCCGACCTGTCCGGCCGCCTCGATGCCGCGCGCAAGGCGGCTGGCGGCACCGGCCAGGCGGCGATGGACCGGGACCTGGAGGCCCACCGGCTGACCGCTCGCCTGCGCACCCTGCGTCGCTTCGGCCTGGACCTGTGCCTCGGCCACATCGTCAGCGCGGACAACCCCGAGCCCGTGTACATCGGACGGCTCGGCCTCACGGGCACCACGGGTCGTCGGCTGCTGCTCGACTGGCGCTCCCCTGCGGCTGAGCCGTTCTTCGGCGCTACCCACGCCAACCCGATGGGTCTGGCGAGCCGCCGCAGGTACCGCTGGACCCGTGGCCGGATCAGCGACTACTGGGACGAGGTGTTCACCTCGGACGGGTTTGAAGGGCACGCCGCGCTCGACGACCAGTCCGCCTTCATCGCCAGCCTGGGCAGCAACCGGTCGACGCGGATGCGAGACGTGCTCGGCACCATCCAGGCCGACCAGGACGCCATCATCCGGGCGGGATCCCGCGGCGCTCTCGTCGTCGACGGCGGTCCGGGTACTGGGAAGACCGTCGTCGCTCTGCACCGCACCGCTTACCTCCTCTACTCCGACCCTCGCCTCGGTCACCGCCGGGGCGGCGTGCTGTTCGTCGGTCCGCACCAGCCCTACCTGGCGTACGTCGCCGACGTCCTACCCAGCCTCGGCGAGGAGGGCGTGCAGACCTGCACCCTGCGGGATCTCGTCGCCGAGGGAGCTTCGGCGACCATCGAGGCAGACCCGGACGTGGCCCGCCTGAAGTCGTCCGCCGGCCTGGTGAAGGCGATCGAGGCGGCCGTCAGGTTCTACGAGGAGGCGCCCACCAAGGGGATGACGGTCACGACCCACGAGTCCGACATTCGGCTGAGCGCCGACGACTGGGCTGACGCGTTCCAGGCAGCGGGACCAGGTACCCCGCACAACGAGGCGCGTGACCAGATCTGGGAGGAGCTGCTCACGATCCTGATGGACAAGTACGACGGCGACGAACCGGATGACCTGCTGCGCCGATCGCTGCTGCGGAACAGGGAGCTGCTCACGGCGTTCAACCGCGCGTGGCCGCTGCTCGAAGCGGCCGACCTCGTCGGAGACCTGTGGTCGGTGCCCGCGTACCTGCGTAAGTGCGCTCCCTGGCTCAGCACTGACGACGTCCGGCGACTGCAACGCAGAGACGCCCAGGCCTGGACGGTGTCCGACCTGCCGCTCCTGGACGCGGCACGGCAACGGCTCGGCGACCCCGAGGCGTCACGGCGTCAGCGTCGACACAGCGCCGCTGTCGCCGCCGAACGCGAGCGGATGACCAGGGTCGTGGACGACCTGATCGAGGCCGTCGACGACGAATACGGTGTAGGCCTGGTGACGATGCTTCGTGGCGAGGACTTCCAGGACGCCCTGGTCGACGAGACCGCACTGCCCGGCACCGAACCGGATCGGCTCGCCGGCCCGTTCGCGCACATCGTCGTGGACGAGGCTCAGGAACTGACCGACGCAGAGTGGCAGATGTTGTTGCTCCGCTGCCCGTCCCGGAGCTTCACCATCGTCGGGGACCGCGCCCAGGCCAGGCACGGGTTCACGGAGTCGTGGCAGGAACGGCTCGAGCGGATCGGGCTCGAGCGGATCAACCTGGCCTCCCTGAGCATCAACTACCGGACGCCGGAAGAGGTCATGACGGAAGCCGAGCCGGTCATCCGGGCCGTGCTCCCGGACGCCAACGTGCCGACCTCCATCCGCAGCAGCGACGTCCCCGTCGTACACGGATCTGCTTCTGATCTGGACTCGATCCTCGACGCCTGGCTCGCCGCGCACGCCGACGGGATCGCCTGCGTCATCGGCGATCCCACATTCCGGGCGACGTCCCGCGTCCGGTCGCTGGCCCCGGAGCTGTCGAAGGGGCTCGAGTTCGACCTGGTCGTCCTCATCGACCCAGAGGCGTTCGGCGAGGGCATCGAAGGAGCGGTCGACCGCTATGTCGCGATGACCCGAGCGACCCAGCAACTTGTCATCCTCACGAGCTCCTGACGGGCAGACGCCGCTGGGCTGTAGCTGGTGTGGACCGAGGTGTCGGTTCGGTACTGGAGGCGCTTGAGCCGGACGCGGCCGTCCGGCTGGAGGTGATCGACGCTGCGGACGGCGAGGCTGTCGATGCCGCGGTTGAGGTGTGACCACACCTGTTCTTTGGGTTGAGGTCGGGGGACGTGGCCGGCAGTTGGATCACGTGCAGCCAGTCCCGCGTGCTGCCCCTTGCCGGGCTGGTGGGGTTCGCGATGAATTCACCGCCTCGAAGTGCGTCGGGCAGCGGCGTCGCGTAGCAGGCGGCTGGCGAGGTCTGCGGGCTCGCTGGTGGACAGCGGACCGGGCTGTGTCGGGACCAGGTAACTGGTGAGTGGGTGGGATTCGTCGGCGTCCTCGAACAGCTCCGCGAGCAGCTCGTCCAGCGCACCCGGGCCATGTGGTCCAGGAAGCAGCAGGGGTGCCGTGACCACATCGGAGGCAGCTGGTGGCGGTACGGCTCGCTGCCGGGTGGGGCGTTCCACCGCCACTGTGCCGTCGGTGTTTTCTCCGACGGGTGCGTAGCCGGCGTTGCGGAGCGCGGTCAGGGTTTCCGCGATGGGGGCGGTGCTGGCCAGCACGGTCGGTGCGAGCAGCGTCAGGCCCAGTGTGCTCAGTGCGCGGGCGTGCAGGATCTCCTTCAGGAGCACCGGGTCGTCGCTGCGCAGGCAGCAGGCTACCGGCCTGACCCGGATCGCGCCGTGCCGCCGTGCCGTGTCGCTGATGAGGTATGCGAGTGGCTGTGGTACCCGGGCGCCGGCGGCTCGGTCCCGTAGGGCGGTGAGTAGCTCGGCCTCGGTGCTGCCCGCGTCCAGCGCTCGGCGTACCGAGGCTGGGGTGAAGCGCCACGTCGACGCGCCACCGCGGGCTTTCCGGTCGGCTGCCGCGTCCAGCAGCATCGTGAGGGTCCGCGACGGGGTTCCCACGACCACGGCGGTCAGGTCGGCCTGCAGCAGGACGGTCTCTTCCGCCGGCGGTAGCAGCCGATCCAGCACGGTCGCCAGCTGCTCAGGCTGGTCCGCGGCGAGCGCCCGGCCGAGGTCAGTGACTGCTCCGTGCGCGACCGCTCCCAGCAGTTGGGCCTCCCGCCACACGCCGTTGACCAGGCCGGTGTCATCGTCGAGGTTGTCCAGAAGCATCGGGTTGCGCCACCGGGCCAACGAGACGAGGGCCTCCATGTCGGCGGCGCCAGCTCCGGCCGGCAGCCCCGCGGCCATCCTGAGCACCGCGGCCCGCAGCAGGGGCAACGCCGCGCCGTCCGCCGTGTGGACCAGGGCGGGCACCGGCTGCCCCGCACCGGCCGGTTGGTGCAGGGGAGCGCCCTCGCTGGACAGCCAGCCCGCCAGCAGCTCGGTCAGCTGCTCCGCCGGCTGCTGATCGCCCCAGGTGTCGTACTCCTCGGTCGGTAGCAGGCCCGTCTCGGTCGGTGCCAGCAGTCCGGTGGTCATCGCAAGCTCCAGCCACAGCCGGACGTGGTCGGCGCTGTCGCCGATGGCCTTGGCGAGCCGGCGCAGCTCGCGTACGCCAACCCCGCCGGTCTTGAGGGGTGCGACGGGTGTCCGGCCGCACTCCTCCAGCAGGTTCACCATCCGGGCGAGCGCGGTCGCCGCGGACGAGGCGGATTCCCGCTCGACGGACTCCCCGTCGACCGGCCTGGTCGGTGCGGACGGCGGCGCGGGGTCGAACGGGAGCTGGTAGTCGGGTCCGCGCAGCGCCAGCGCGACCTCGCAGGGCATCTGCAGGGGTGCGCCCCAGTGGGCGGCGACGTGGATCAGTCCGTGCTCCACCGCCCACTGGGCCGGCCCTGTCCGGCGGCCGTAGCGGTAGGTCGGCTCGTCGAGGTAGGGGCCCTCCCAGGCGAGTTGGTGGAGTAGCTCCTGGGTGTCCGCGGGTGCTGTGGTGCTGATCTTCCGGACGTTCGCACCGTCGGCCAGCCAGGCGGACAGGTTCCGTACCGTGACGGCTTTCTGCGTGCCCGCGGGTACCCCGAGCGTCCGGGCGAGCCGGCGCAGGTCATCGGCGCGTTGCTCGGTGAGCAGCGCGGACAGCGGCGCCCCGAGACCCAGTGGGCACGGCCAGACGTGCCCCAGCGGTACGGTGCGCAGGCGGTCACCGTCCGGCCAGGCGACGGCGACGTCACCCAGCCGGACGAGCGCCGCGTCCAGGTCGGCGTTGTCGGTGGCCACGCCGAGGGCCGCCGCCAGCTCTGCACGGTTGCATCCATCGCCCAGCGCCGCCAACGCCTCGGCGACCTGCAGCTCCGGTCGGCTCAGTCCGAGCAGCGCGACGCCGATCAGAGGCGCAGCGTTCAGCCGCTCGGCCAACTCGGTCATCGTCGCGGGCTCCGGCGGCAGCAGCGCCTCCGGTCGTGCGGCGATCAGCTCACTGAGCTGCTCAGGCGTCAGAGCTGTCAGGTGGGTGATGAGACTCCGCATGCTCCCGGCTCCGTCTCCGTCGGCTCGATGAAGCGACGCTACATACCCTCAGTGACACCTGAGCCGCACCACTGCCCGACTCACCGCATTCGCCTGATAGATCCCGTAAGTCTCCATAGACTTGCTCAGAGACGAACTGCCGCCGGGCCGCGGAAGGGGATTGTGTCATGACCGACGACCAGGTCACCCGCAACCTGAGGGGCATGGATGAGCTCGACTTCAAGGGTTGGAACTCGGCGGACTGGAACGGAGTGTTCGCCCACCACCACACTGATGACGTGCTCGTGGACATGAAAGGGCAACCGCAGACTCACGGCATCCAGGAGCACATCGACGCCATGGAGGCGTTCGCCGAGAGCACCGGTGGCAGCCCGGTCCAGATCAAGTCGCACCCCATCGGTTTCGGGTCGGGAGAGTGGACCTGCGTGGTGGGCGAGTTGGAAGACGGCAGCCGGATGGTGACGGTAGCGAAATGGCGCGACGGCGCCATCGCTGAGGAGTACATCTGGATGTAGCCACCCGGCTCCGGCTGCGCTCAGACGTTGAAGCAGAGGTCTGTGCTCAGACGTTGAAGCGGAACTCTACGACGTCGCCGTCCTGCATGACGTACTCCTTGCCCTCGATCCAGGGCGCGCAGCTCGTCGAAGGGCTCGGCGTTGCCCAGCTCGGCCTCGTCGACGTTGAACAGAATCGATGCATTGTGCGATCGGCGGACGTGTCAAACCGGTGTCGAATCCGTGGTCAGATCGCTTGGGCGAGTTCGGTGAACGAAGCGGCGACCCGCAGAGCGGGCGGGGCGTCGACGGCGAGTTCGTAGTGTCCGCGGCGCATTTCTGTATAAAGGCGTGCCCGGCAATGACCACTTGCGCTGTCTTGTCGGTTCGCAGCCCGCGCATCGGTAATGACCTGCCCGTACTGGTCGATCGCCCGGTACACGTACCGCCATAACCCCGTTGACCTTGACGTACGTCTCGTCAACGAACCACCTGTCGCCTGGTGAGTGGCGGCTGCCACGTCGGGCGGACGCGTTGTTCGAGCTCACCGACGCGCTGCTGTGCTCGGGTGGGCCGGTGACCAGCCTGGTCGACCTGTCGTTGGCCGTCGAGCACCGCTGTGGTCACGGCGCCCTGGATGACGCCTTGGGCGCCGGCGGAATCGATGTCGCCCGGCTGCGGGTGGCCCTCGCAGGGCTGGCGCTGCCCCGCGCCGCCGACGGCCGGATCATGCTCGCCGCTGCACTCATGGATTTTCCAGGTACCTGCACACGTCAGCTGCGGCTGCCTCGCCGCTAGCGATGCAGGCCGGAATGCCGACGCCGTCGTACGCCGCACCCGCGAGGGCGAGACCGGGTGGCAGGCCGGCCCGAGCGGACGCGATCCGTCCGAGATGCCTGACGGCGTACTGCGGGAGCGCGCCGTTCCATCGCTGCACCCAGGACGCGATCGGTGGCGGAAGACTCTCACCGAGGAGGGCCCCCAGCTCGGCATGCGCCTGGGCGGCCAGGGCGCGGTCATGGCGCTGCAGCCGCTCCTCCTCGCCGCTCTGGCCGAGCGAGGCCCGAATGATCGTCGGCCCACCAGCAGGGCCCAGGTGGGTCCACTTACGAGTGAAGAACGTCGCCGCCTTGACAAGGGTGCCCTGGGCCGCCGGGACCAGGAAACCGGACAGCTCCGGCAGTTGGGTGTCGTACGGCAGCGCCATCGCGACCAGCGCGACGCTCGCATACGTGAGATCACCGACCGCAGCCGCTCCGGAGTCGTACCGGGCGCTCTCCAGCAATCGCGACGCGGACTTGGCAGGCACGGCCAGCACCACGGCGTCCACGTCGTCGACCTGTGGGGCCGCCGCCGGGCCGAGCGTGACGCGCCATCCATGCGCCGTACGCGCCAGTTCTCGCACCGGCAGCCCGAGGTTGATCCGGGCGCCGCTCGCCGCCGTGGCCGCCCCGACGAGCCGGCTCAGCCCGCCCTCGACGGTCGCGAACACCGGTCGCCCGGGCACCCGCACGGTGCCGGCCTGGGCGGCCCGGACGGCTCTGGCCAGGGTATGTTCAGTGCGCGCCGCCGCGGCCAGAGCCGGCATGGCCGCCTCGAGCGAGAGCTGGTCGGCGCGGCCCGCGTATACGCCGCCCAGCAGCGGGTCGACCTGTCGCTCCACGATGTCGTCGCCGTATCGGGCGCGGACCAACGCGCCCACCGTGACGTCCTCGTCCGCGTCGAGCAACGGGACGCCGGTATCGCGGTCATCGCCATCGGACTGCCGCGGAATGCCCATCAGCGTGCCGGATGGGATGGTCTCGAGGCGCCCGCCGATGGCGAGGGCGGCCTGACCCGCCGATGGGTGCACAAGCTGGTCACCCAGCCCCAGCCGCCGGGCGAACCGTACCGCCGCGGACTCCGCACCGTCGGGCGCGCCGACCAGGAACGACTCGGCACCGCGCTCCACGGTGACGCCGGCCAGCTCACCGGTGCGCACCTTGCCGCCGAGCACGTCACTCTGCTCGTACACCACAATCTCAGTGTCCTGCGGCGCCCGGTCGCGGATTCGCACCGCGGCGGCCAGCCCGGAGATCCCGCCACCGATAACCGCAACCCGCTTTCGCATGCCGTCAACAGTGTCAGACGGCTCGGTCCACGGCGCGTCCGGGCTTATCCCCTGCGAACGCAGCCAGGCACCGCGCGTCACTGATCGCGCCACTGGTCTCGACGAGTTTTGAGTTCGCGGCGAGTCCTCTGCGCTGACAGCCGTCGTTGTCTCCTTACCCCTGATTGATGCTAAACACGTGTCTTAGGCAGCTTCTCCTGCTTCTTCCAAATATGGACTTTGGTCCCCCTGGTTCGGGACCCGGTCCTCCCGACCGGAGGTTTTTGATCGCGGAGGCTTGTCGTAGTGGCCCGCATCCGCGTGTCACAGACGGCGTGAGTCGTCGTTCCGGGTCACCGAAGGAGCAACCGCCGTGTCAACGCAGCGCCTGCCAGACGCCTCCCGCATCCCGGCGATGGACGAGGTGCCCGGTGCGGCGCCGCTGCTGGCCGCTCGCCGCTTCCTGACCCGGGAGACGGTAGGTGATCACGGCCGGACCCTGCATCAGGTCGACGGGAACGATTGGGACCGTTTCTACCGTGACCGGTGGCGCTACGACCGGGTGGTGCGCTCCACCCATGGCGTCAACTGCACGGGCTCGTGCTCGTGGAACGTTTTCGTCAAGGACGGCCTGATCACCTGGGAGCACCAGGCCACCGACTACCCGACCACTGGACCCGACTCGCCGGACTACGAGCCGCGCGGCTGTCCCCGGGGCGCGTCCTTCTCCTGGTACGAGTATTCGCCCTCGCGGGTGCGCCACCCCTACGTCCGCGGGGTGCTGGCAGAGATGTTCCGCGACGGGCTGCAGCGCCTGGGCGATCCGGTGGCCGCCTGGGCCGACATCGTGGAGCACCCGCTCAAGGCGCGCGCGTACAAGACCCAGCGGGGGCGGGGCGGTTTCGTGCGCGCCAGCTGGGACGAGGTGATCACGATGGTCGCCGCCGCGCACGTCTACACCACCAAGACGTACGGGCCGGACCGGGTCGTGGGCTTCTCACCGATCCCGGCGATGTCGATGGCGTCATTCGCCGCCGGTACTCGTTACCACGCGCTGCTCGGCGGGACGTTGCTGAGCTTCTACGACTGGTACGCAGACCTGCCGATCGCCTCGCCGCAGATCTGGGGTGACCAGACCGACGTGCCCGAGGCCGGAGACTGGTGGAACGCCACGTACCTGATGATGTGGGGTTCCAACATTCCGGTGACCCGCACCCCGGACGCGCACTTCCTGGCGGAGGCGCGCTACAAGGGCACCAAGGTGGTCGCGGTCAGCCCGGACTACGCCGACAACGTCAAGTTCGCCGACGACTGGCTGGCACCGCACCCGGGCACCGACGGCGCGCTGGCTATGGCCATGGGCCACGTCGTGCTCACCGAGTTCTTCCGGGACCGCACGGTGCCCTACTTCGTCGACTACGTGCGCCGGTACACCGATCTGCCCTTCCTGGTGACCCTCCGCGAGACCGCCGGCGGAGCGTGGGCCGCGGACCGGTTCCTGACCGCGTCCGACCTGGGCGAGGCCGACGGCACACACAAGACCGTGCTGGTCGACGAGCGCACCGGAGAGCTGGTCGTCCCGAACGGGTCGCTCGGCTTCCGGTACGGCGAGGCCGGGGAGGGTCGCTGGAACCTCGACCTCGGCGACGTGGTCCCGGCGCTGGGCCTGCTCGACGTCAGCGACGAAGCGGTGGAGATCGACCTGGCCCGCTTCGACGTCGGCGACACCGAGGGCGGGACCACCATGCGCCGCGGCGTGCCGGTCAGGCGCGTCGGCGAGCACCTGGTCACCTCGGTCTACGACCTGGTCATGGCCCAGTACGGGGTACGTCGCGGTGACCTGCCGGGCGAGTGGCCCACCGGGTACGACGACGCGGACGCGCCGAACACGCCGGCCTGGCAGGAACGCATCACCGGCGTTCCGGCCGTGCTGGCCGCTCGGATCGGCCGGGAGTTCGCCCGAAACGCCGAGCGCAGCCGGGGTCGCTCGATGATCGTCCTGGGAGCCGGGGCGAACCAGTGGTTCCACTCCGACATGACCTACCGGGCGTTCATCTCGCTGGTCACCCTGACCGGCTGCCAGGGTGTCAACGGGGGCGGCTGGGCGCACTACGTCGGGCAGGAGAAGGCCCGGCCGATCACCGGCCAGCAGCACATGTCGTTCGCGTTCGACTGGCACCGACCGACGCGGCACCAGGCCAGCACCCCGTACTGGTACCTGCACACCGACCAGTGGCGGTACGAGCCGGTCCCGGCCGACGAACTCTCCTCACCGCTGGGCACCGGCCGGTTCGCCGGCATGGCCTTCGCCGACACCGTCGCGGCCGCCCAGCGAATGGGCTGGAGCCCCGGCCACCCGGCGTTCAACCGCAACCCCCTCGATCTGACCGACGAGGCGGCGGCGGCCGGGGTGACCGTGCAGCAGCACATCGTCGCCGAGCTGAAAGCCGGCCGGCTGCGGGCCGTGGCCGAAGACCCGGACGACCCGGCGAACTTCCCGCGCTGCCTGACCCTGTGGCGGGCCAACCTGCTGGGCTCGTCCGGGAAGGGCAACGAGTACTTCATGCGGCACCTGCTCGGTGTGGAATCGTCGGCCAGTGCGTCCGAGTGCGAACCGGACCACCGCCCGCGCGACGTGGCCTGGCGCGAGGAGGCGTCGACGGGCAAGCTCGATCTGCTCACCGCGATCGACTTCCGGATGACCAACACGGGCCTGCATGCCGACGTGGTCCTGCCCGCCGCCACCTGGTACGAGAAGCACGACATCTCCACCACGGACATGCACCCGTTCGTGCACGCGTTCAGCCCGGCAGTCGACCCGCCCGCCGACGTGCACACCGACTACGACACCTTCCTCGCCCTGGCCGACAAGGTCAGCGAGCTGGCCGTGACCCACCTGGGGGTGCGCCGCGACGTGCTGGCCGCGCCGCTGCAGCACGACACCCCCGACGAGCTGGCCATGCCGAGCGGCCGGGTGCGGGACTGGAAGGCGGGCGAGTGCGAGCCGGTGCCCGGCGCCACCATGCCGAAGCTCATCGAGGTCGAGCGGGACTACACGCAGCTCGGCGCGAAGATGCGCGCCGTCGGCCCGCTGCTCGACACGCTCGGCACCACCACCAAGGCGCTCACCGTCGATGTCACCGCCGAGCTGGAGTACCTGCGGCACCAGAACGGGGTCGTCACCGACGGGCCCTTCGCCGGCCGGCCGTCGCTGGCCACCGCCGACCGCATGTGCGAGGCGATCCTGGCGCTCTCCGGCACCACCAACGGTCGGGTGGCGGCGGCCGGCTTCGACGCCCTGGAGAAGCGGACCGGCCAGCCGTTCGCCGACCTGATCGCCGGGCACGAGCACGACCGGATCACGTACCCGGACACCCAGCGGGCGCCGCAGCCGGTCTTCACCAGCCCGGAATGGTCGGGCTCGGAGAAGGGCGGCCGTCGCTACTCGCCGTTCACCCTCAACGTGGAACGGCTCAAGCCCTGGCACACGATCACCGGCCGGCAGCACTTCTTCGTCGAACACGACTGGATGGCCGAGCTGGGCGAGCAGCTGCCGGCCTTCCGGCCGCCGCTGAACATGGCGCGGCACTTCGGCAAGCCGGGCGAGCTGGTCGACGGCGGGGTCACCGTACGCTTCCTGACCCCGCACGCGAAGTGGTCGATCCACTCGATGTACCACGACAACGAGCTGATGTTGGCACTGTCCCGGGGTGGGCCGGTGATCTGGATGAGCGTGGCGGACGCCGCCAAGATCGGCGTACGGGACAACGACTGGATCGAGGCGCACAACCGCAACGGCGTCGTGGTGGCCCGGGCCGTGGTCAGCCACCGGATGCCCGAGGGCACGGTGTTCCAGTACCACTCGCCGGAGCGCACGGTCAACGTGCCCAAGGCGGAGAAGAGCGGCCGGCGGGGCGGCTACCACAACTCGATGACCCGGCTGCTGGTCAAGCCCACCCACCTGGCGGGCGGGCACGCCCAGCTCACCTACGCCTTCAACTACTACGGCCCTATCGGCAGCCAGCGCGACGAGATCACCGTGATCCGCCGTCGCGTGCAGGAGGTGGAGTACTGATGAGAATCCGTGCCCAGGTCGCCATGGTGATGAACCTGGACAAGTGCATCGGGTGCCACACCTGCTCCGTCACCTGCAAACAGACCTGGACGAACCGCGAAGGCACCGAGTACGTCTGGTTCAACAACGTCGAGACCAAGCCGGGCATCGGCTACCCGAAGCACTACGAGGACCAGGACCGCTGGCACGGCGGCTGGCAGCTCGACGACAAGGGCCGGCTGAAGTTGCGCTCCGGCGGCCGGCTCAAGCGGCTCAGCCGCCTGTTCGCCAACCCGGACCTGCCCTCCATCGACGACTACTACGAGCCGGCCACCTTCGACAAGGACATCCTGGTCAACGCGCCCGCCGGGCTGAAGGACACCCCGGTCAAGCGCCCGCACTCGGCGCTGACCGGTGAGCCGATGGCGGTCACCTGGGGCGCCAACTGGGAGGACAGCCTCGGCGGAGCGCACGAACACGCCGGCGGCGACCCGAACATCGCCCGCATGCCGAGCGAGGCGGCCGCGAAGGTCAAGTTCGAGTTCGAGAAGACCTTCATGTTCCACCTGCCGCGCATCTGCGAGCACTGCCTCAACCCGGCGTGCGTGTCGGCCTGCCCCTCGGGCGCGATGTACAAGCGCGAGGAGGACGGCATCGTGCTGGTCGACCAGGACCGCTGCCGGGGCTGGCGGATGTGCGTGTCGGCCTGCCCGTACAAGAAGGTGTACGTCAACCACGCCACCGGCAAGGCGGAGAAGTGCACCTTCTGCTTCCCGCGTATCGAGGCGGGACAGCCGACCATCTGCTCGGAGACCTGCGTGGGCCGGCTGCGTTACCTGGGCATCGTCCTGTACGACGAGGACGCCGTGCTCGCCGCCGCCTCGGTGGCCGACGAGCGCGACCTGCTCGACGCGCAGCGCGCCGTGTTCCTCGACCCGGCCGACCCCGCCGTTCGGCAGGCCGCCCGGGAGGCCGGGATGCCGCAGGACTGGCTGGACGCCGCGCAACGGTCCCCGGTGTGGCGGTTGATCAGCGAGTACAAGGTGGCGCTGCCGCTGCACCCGGAGTACCGGACGCTGCCCATGGTCTGGTACGTCCCACCGTTGTCGCCGGTGCTGGACGCCGTGGGGCAGGCCGGCCGGGACGACACCGACGCCGACGACATTTTCCACACCATCCGCGACCTGCGCATCCCGGTGGAGTACCTGGCCGAGCTGTTCACGGCCGGCGACGTCGAGGCGGTCGCCGGCGTCCTGATGAAGCTCGCCGCCATGCGCTCCTACATGCGGGCCCGCACCCTGGACGGCACGGTCGCGACCGACCTGCTGGACGGCATCGGCATGACCGCCGACCAGGTGGAGGCCATGTACCGGCTGCTGGCCGTCGCCAAGTACGACGAGCGCTACGTCATCCCCGTCGCCCACACCAAGGACGCCGCCGCCCTCGAGGCCCAGGCCGCCGCCCACCCCGACTGCGCGCTCGACTGCGCGGGCGGCCCGGGCATGACCACGGAAGCCACCGTGCAGAGCTTCCACCTGGTCGACGGCGAGGAGGTACGGCCCGGCCGGCCCGGAGTCTTCTCCCGGCGCGCCGACGGCCGCCGCGGCCTCACCATCAACCCGCTGCGAGGCCACTCATGACCGCCGCGACCGACCGGTCCCGCATCTTCGAGCTGGTCTCGCTGCTGCTCACGTACCCCGATGAGGAACTGCTGGGCGCGGGCGCCGAGCTGCGCGCGGCGGCCGACCGGATCGGCGACGAGACGGTCCGCGAGCAGGTCGAGGAGTTCCTCGACTGGCTGCTCGGCGCCACCCCGATCGAGGCGCAGCGACACTACGTGCAGACCTTCGACCTGCGCCGGCGCTCCGGTCTGTACCTCACCTACTACCTGCACGGCGACACCCGCAAGCGGGGGATGGCGCTGCTGGTGCTCAAGCAGCGGTACCGGGCACACGGCCTGCGCCTCGCCGACGGCGAGCTGCCCGACCTGCTGCCGGTGGTGCTCGAGTTCGCCGCCACGGTGGGTCCCGGCGACGGGGAGGCGCCGCTGCGCCAGCACCGCACGGGCATCGAGCTGCTCCGCGCCGCGCTGGCCGAGTCCGGTACGCCGTACCGGTTCCTGCTGGACGCCGTCTGCGCGGTGCTGCCCGAGCTCACCGACGCCGACCTGGCCGCCGTCACGGCACTCGCCGTCGACGGGCCGCCGCTGGAGACGGTCGGCCTGGAGTCCCTCGGCCACGGCCCGGACCTGGACGGCGCCGCGCTCACCCCCTACCCCGCCTGCTCTCCATCGGAGGCCTCGCGATGACCACGCTCGTCTGGATCGTCCTGCCGTACCTGTGTCTCGCGGTCTTCGTCGCCGGCCACGTATGGCGCTGGCGTCACGACCAGTTCGGCTGGACCACCCACACCAGTCAGCTGCTGGAGAGCCGGCTGCTGCGGCTCGGCTCGCCGCTGTTCCACCTGGGCGCCTTCGGCGTCATCGGCGGGCACGCCATGGGTCTGGTCGTGCCCGCGTCGCTGACGGAGAAGATCGGAGTCAGCGAGCACGTCTACCACCTCACCGCGGTGTGGGGCGGCACGCTGACCGGCGTGATGCTGGTGACCGGGCTGGCGCTGCTGATTGCGCGGCGCTTCGTCAACGGTCGGGTCCGCCGGGCCACCACCACCATGGACAAGGTGCTCTACGCCGCGCTGGCCGCCATGGCGGCGCTCGGCATGACCGCCACGGTCGGCACGAACCTGCTCGGCGGCGGATACGACTACCGGGAGACGATCGCCGTCTGGTTCCGTGGGATCTTCTGGCTCCAGCCGAACCCCGAGCTGATGACCGGGGCGCCCCTGGTCTACCAGCTGCACGCGATCGGTGGCTTCCTGTTCCTGGCGCTGTGGCCGTTCACCCGGCTGGTACACGTCTGGTCGGCGCCGCTGGCGTACCTGTGGCGGCCGTACGTGGTCTACCGCGCCCGGCGGGGCGCGGTGCCCGCGGCGCAGCCCGCCCCGGCCGCGGTGCGCGACGGTGCCCACCTGCCGATCTCGAGCGGCCGGCCTGATTCCCGAGCCGGGCGTCGTACCGTGTGAGGGTTATCAGCGGTGGAGGAGATATGGAAGACGACTACCTGCCCGGCATCTACGTGCAGTTCCTGGAGCGCTTCCCGGAGGTCGCGGAGGCGCAGGGCACGCTGGCGCGCACGATCCGCGAGCAGAACCCGTTCGACGACCGGACCGACCGGTTGATCAAGCTGGCGGTGGCGATCGGTGCCGAGGCCGAGGGGGCGGTGCGCTCCAACGTCCGTAAGGCCCTGCACCACGGGGCGAGCCTGGACGAGGTACGTGCCGTCGCCCTCGCCGCCATCACCACCTGTGGGTTCCCGACCGCCATCGCGGCGCTCAACTGGATCGAGGACGTCACGCGGGCATCCGCGGACTCCTGACGACGGCAGGCGCCGTCCGGCCGCGCCCGCGCCGCACCGCGACGACGGGCACGCCGAGCGCCCGGGCGAACCCGTCGACGTCGAGGCGGCCGTGCCGGCGGGCCAGGTCGTCGGTGAAGGTGAGCACCACGCAGGTGGGCAGGCCGCGCGCACCTGGGCGACCAGGTTCATCGAACGGCGCAGGGTGGCGGCGTCGACCACCACCAGGAGCGCGTCCGGGCGGGCCGAGCCGTCCGTACGGCCGTCGAGGGTGTCGACCATGACCTACTCGTCCGGGCTGATCGGCTCCAGACTGTACGCACCGGGCAGGTCCTCGATGCTGTAGCGGCCGGTGGCGGTCACGCAGGTGCCGACGTACCGGGCGACGGTCACCCCGGGGTAGTTGCCGGTCTTGGCGCGCAGCCCGGTCAGCGAGTTGAACAGGGTGATCTTGCCGGCGTTCGGGCTGCCGACCAGCGCGATGCGGGCGGCGCCGTCCACCTGCTGATCGACCGGTTCGTGGCAGCCGGTCATCGGGATGCCCCGATGACCTGGACGCACGCTGCCTCGGTTCGGCGTAGGCATACGCCGTAGTCCCGTAGCCGGTACAGCACCGGGTCGCGCAGCGGTGCCCGGCGCTGGACCCGGACGAGCGTGCCGGGGGTGAAGCCGAGATCGGCCAGGCGGCGGGCGATCGCGGGCGACGCGGGGGAGACGACCCGTACGACCATCGCCTGGTCCCCGGGGCGCAGATCGGCCAGCGGGTGCTCGGCGCCGTCCCGGTGGGCCGACGGTCGAGGGCTCCCCATCGTCGTGGCGTCGTCCATGGGGGTGCCTTTCGTCGGGTCGACCGGTACACCGGTGTCGTGAGGCGAGGCCAACCTCACGGACCGGCATCGAACCGGGACCTTACTCCCGTTCGCCCGGGTCTTATGCCTCGTGACCTTCGGCCGGGGGCGGGGGACCGACGGCCCGTACCTGGCCAGGTTTGCACGGCTGACAGTGAAGTCACCGGGCATCAGCGCGGCCGGACCACGAGGGAGGACCAGATGTCAGCGACCGGGGCGCCAACGGATACAGGGGGCCGGGGCGGAGGTGGCGGCCGGGTTTTGGTGCTGTCCAGCGCCGGCTTCACCCTGCTGTTCGCGGTGTGGCTCATGTTCGGGGTGCTGGGCATCCCGATCCGCTCCGAGCTGGGCCTGACCGACGTGCAACTGTCCTGGCTGTCGTCGGTCGCGATCCTCAACGGCGCGGCGTGGCGGCTGTTGGGTGGAGTGCTCGCCGACCGCGTCGGCGGCCGGAAGGTCTTCATCGCGCTGCTGCTCTTCACCGCGATCCCGACCTACCTGGTTTCGCAGGCCGGCAGCTACGAGGCGCTGCTGCTCTACGCCTTCCTCGCCGGCTTCGGCGGTAACTCCTTCAGCGTGGGAGTCTCGTGGGTGTCCGCCTGGACCCCGAAGGAGCGGCAGGGCTTCGCGCTCGGTGTGTTCGGCGCCGGCAACGTCGGCGCCTCGGTGACCAAGTTCATCGGGCCCACGCTCATCGCCGCCGTGCCGGCCGCCGGGTACGCGAGCGGCCTGATCCCCGGTGGGTGGCGGTTCGTCCCGTTCCTGTACGCGGTGCTGCTCGTGTTCATGGCGGTGGCGGTGTGGCTCGGTACGCCCCGGCAGGACCGTCGACCCGGCCACGGTCGACCGCTCGGCGAGATGTTCCGGCCGCTGCGGCAGATGCGGGTCTGGCGGTTCAGCCTCTACTACGTCGTGGTGTTCGGCGCCTACGTCGCGCTGTCCGCCTGGCTGCCGAAGTACTACGTCGACGTGTTCGGGCTGCCGCTGTACCAGGCGGCGCTGCTGACCGCGTTGTTCATCTTCCCGGCCAGCCTGCTGCGGCCGGTGGGCGGCTGGCTGTCGGACCGGTACGGCGCCCGCCGGGTCATGTACGGCACCTTCGCCACCATGTCGGTGGCCAGCCTCTTCCTCGCCATGCCCTACGGGCACATCGTCCTGTACGTGCCGGAGCGGTACGAGGCCGACGGCATCCGCGAGGTGCTGCCCTACCAGCTCGGCGTGCTGCCGTTCACCGTGGGCGTGTTCGTGGTCGGGATCGCGATGGGCATCGGGAAGGCGGCGGTGTTCAAGCACATCCCCGAGTACTTCCCCAACGATGTCGGCGCGGTGGGTGGCCTGGTCGGCATGCTCGGCGCGCTGGGTGGCTTCATCCTGCCGCCGCTGTTCGCCTACGCGCAGGCCTGGGCCGGCCTGCCGCAGACCACCTTCGCGATCCTCTTCCTGCTGACCGTGACAGCCGGGCTCTGGATGCACATCACGGTGCACCGGATGTTGCACGACCGCAGTCCCGACCTGGCGCGGACGGTCGAGCCGGTGCCGGCCGGGCAGCGCGCGTGAGCACCATTCCGCCGGCGGGCGGGACCTTGGTCCCGTTCGCCGACGACCCTCGACCGTGTCCGAGCGAGTTGTCCTTGACCAGTCTGACCAATGTCCCGAACCGTTCGGCGACAGCGAGGAGCAAGACGATGACCACGGCACTACGACCCCCGGGGGCCGGCAAAGGCGGCGGCCTCTCGGCGGAGCCTCCCACCCGGAAGGGCCGGGAGTGGTTGGCGGACTGGAACCCGGAGAGTGACACCTGGGACCAGCGGCTGGCGTGGCGAACCCTCTCCATCACCACGTACAACCTGACCCTGGCCTTCATCACCTGGTTCCTCGTCTCGGCGATCGCGCCCCGGCTGAACAACATCGGGTTCGGGCTCAGCAGCAATGAGCTGTACTGGCTGGCGGCGATGCCGGGCCTGGCCGGCGGTATGTTGCGCCTGATCTGGATGTTCCTCCCGCCGGTCCTCGGGACGCGCAAGCTCGTCTCGCTCTCCACGCTCTTGCTGATCGTGCCGCTGGTCGGGTGGGGCTGGGCCGTGCAGGACGCCACGACTCCCTATGGCGTGCTGCTCGCGCTCGCCTTTCTCTGCGGCATCGGTGGCGGGGTCTTCTCCGGCTTCATGCCGAGCACCTCGTACTTCTTCCCGAAGCGCAAGCAGGGCGTGGCGCTGGGTATCCAGGCGGGGGTGGGCAACTTCGGCGTCAGCGTGGTGCAGTTCCTGGTGCCGTGGGTGATCGGCTTCGCCCTGCTCGGTACGGCGAGCATCGGCCCGGAGAAGGTGGTCAAGCCGGCGAAGGGGCTCGGCGAGTCGATCTGGCTGCACAACGCCGGCCTCGTCTTCATCCCCTGGGTGGTCGTCGGTGCGGTGCTGGCCTGGTTCTTCCTCAAGAGCGTGCCGGTGCAGGCCAATGTGCGTCAGCAGTTGGACATCTTCCGGGAGAAGCACACCTGGATCATGACCGCGCTCTACTTGATGACCTTCGGCGCGTTCTCCGGCTTCGCGGCGCAGTTCGGTCTGCTGATCAAGAACCTGTACGGCACGTTCCCGGATGCGCCGGACCCGCTGAAGTGGGCGTTCCTCGGCCCGTTGGTGGGCTCGGCGGCCCGGGTGGCATGGGGGCCGCTCTGCGACCGCTTTGGTGGTGCCGTCTGGACCGTCGCGTCGGGCATCGGCATGACCGCCTCGACCGTCTTCACCGCGTTCTGGCTCACCCCGTCCTCGCTCGGCGAGTTCAGGTTCTTCGTCGCCGGCATGCTCGGCATCTTCTTCTTCGCGGGCGTCGGCAACGCCTCGACCTTCAAGCAGATGCCGATGATCTTCGAGCGCCGGCAGGCGGGCGGGGTGATCGGCTGGACCGCCGCCATCGCCGCCTTCGGACCGTTCCTGTTCGGCATCGGGCTGGCCAGCTTGCCGGCCACCGCCTTCTACCTCGGCTGGGCCGTCTTCTTCGCCGCCTGCGTGGCGCTGGCCTGGTATTTCTACGCCCGCAAGGGGGCGGAGCGCCCCTCCTGAACAACTCTCCCGATAGTGGCGGCGGCCGGAATCCCCCTCCGGCCGCCGCCACGGCATGCGCTCGGGGTAGGGCTGTCCCTACTGAAGCTCCGGTGGCTAGCGGTGTCGCTTCGGTTGATCATGGATGGCAGGCTTCTTCCCGTGAATCGCATGACGGTCCTCACCGCAGCGGTTACCGGATGCATCGCCGCCGTGTTCGCCGTCGTCTTCGGCCCTGCCGCCTCGGCCGAACCAGGCACGACCCGTGTCGTTTCGCAGCGACGGCACCACGCTGGACGCGACGGTCTCCGCGCCGACCACCGGTGGCAGGCATCCCGGGTTGGTGTTGGTGCAGGGCGCCGGGCCGGAAACGAGGGCGAAGTACCGGGCGGAGGCTGAGGCGTCGACCCGGCCCACCCGTCGTACTCCCAACTCGCCGATGATGCTCTTGCGGCTGTGTCGCTCCTGCGCCGCCGCGCCGATGTCGATCCGGCACGTGTCGGACTGTGGGGCTTCAGCGAGGGCGCCTGGGTGGCGCCGATCGCCGCCTCCCGGTCGCGGGATGTGGCCCTCCTCGTCCTGGTGGGTGCGAGCGGTGTCGCACCGGCTCGGCAGCAGGCATGGTCTCTGGACAACCGGCTACGCCACGACGGGGTGACCGGCCCACCAGTGCGATCGGTCGCGGTTACGGGGACCCAGACGTTGGTGGCGTCGGGGCTGTTTCCCGAGGCCGACTACGATCCGGTACCGACGCTGTCGCGTTCGAGGGTGTCGACCAGCCCGGTGACGTTGCGGGAACTCACGCCGGCTGACTGGGCGAGGTCACCGATGCTGATCCCGCCATAGGACACGGCACTAAGCCGGATCAGGATGTCAAGCGCCCCGGCGCTCAGGCCACGGCTGATGCCGTGGTCACCCGACTGGCCGATCGCCGACATGTACGTCACTCCCACAGACAGAATCGAGGCCCTCGCCGACCGGTCGCCGCAGACACGGCACCGCGGGGGGACGTCCCAGCCAGCCTGCCGGCGCGTTACGCCGCCGGACCGGGCCGAAGGTCAAGTGATCATGGGGCGGTTGTGCCCGTGGTCGGTCCCAGCGGTCCCGACCTCGACAGCTGAGGCCAGGTGGCCCTCCGACCCGGGTCACCGGTCCCTGGCGTGCCCGGTTCCCGCCATGCAGCATCCTTGCCGTGACACACGCGATCACGGCGAGAGAGCCGGAGCGCCCGGAGCGGGCGGGCAGGTCCGTGCGGCTACCCCGGCAGGATGTGCGGGAGCGGCCCTTCATCGTCATCTGGGAGGCGAGCCAGGCGTGCCCGCTCGCCTGCCTGCACTGCCGTGCCTCGGCGCGCCCCCTGCGTGACCCCGCCGAACTCGACACCGAGGAAGCCACCGCGCTCATGGCCCAGGTGGCGGCCTTCGGTCGCCCAGCACCGCTGTTCGTGATCACCGGTGGAGACCCGTTCCAGCGACCCGACCTGGAGGAACTCGTGCGCCGGGGGACCGATCTGGGCCTGCCGGTCTCCGTGTCACCTTCCGGCACCCCGACACTCACCCGGACCGTCCTGGCCGGCCTCCGGGACGCCGGCGCCCGGGCCATCTCGCTGAGCCTGGACGCGGCCACCGCCGCTGGCCACGACGGGTTCCGGGGTGTGCCAGGAGTCTGGCAGCTCACCAACCGGGCCTGGTGCGAGGCGCGCGATCTGGGGCTCAAGGTCCAGATCAACACCACAGTCACTCGGGACACGGTGCACGACCTGCCCGCGATCGCCGCCCAGGTACGCGAGCGGGGAGCCCTGCTGTGGAGCGTCTTCTTCCTCGTGCCCACGGGGCGGGGTCGGGCGCTGGCCGGCCTGGACGCGGCGGAGACCGAGGATGTGCTCAACGTGCTCTACGACCTCGGCGAAACCGTGCCGGTGAAGACCACGGAAGCACATCACTTCCGACGGGTCTGCCTGCAACGTGATGCGCTCGCGCGGCGCGGGGAGGACCACGTGGCGGTGCTCGGGTTAGGGCCGATGTATCGGGACCTGCGCACCCGGCTGGAGGAACAAGGCCTGGTCGGGCGGGCCGACCGGGTGCGTCGGGCACCGCTGCGGGTCAGCGCCGGCAACGGCTTCGTCTTCGTCTCGCATCGCGGGGACGTCCACCCCAGCGGGTTCCTCCCGGTCCCGGCTGGCAACGTGCGACAGCGTTCGCTGGTGAAGATCTACCGCGACTCCGAGCTGTTCACCGGATTGCGGGATCCCGGACGGCTAGGGGGCCGCTGCGGTGCCTGCGAGTTCCGGGCCGTCTGCGGAGGGTCCCGCGCCCGGGCGTACGCGATGACCGGTGACCTCTGGGACGAGGACCCGTCGTGCGGCTACCAGCCTGGGTCGTTCCCCGGCGCGAGAGAGCTCGCCCTCGATACCTGAGCCGCCACGGTCATCCGTCCTGTTGCGGCCAGGCCGGTCGTCGTGTGTCGCCGGACTCGGCGGCGACGTTGCACCGCTGCTGCGCCTGGTCCGCTCCGGACGTCCCCTCCTGGCGCTGGACGGCTGCCCGCTGGTCTGCGTGGCGGCAACCCTGCGCCGGCACGGCCTTACCCCACAGGGGCACGTCGTGCTCAGCGACCACGGGGTACGCAAGCGTCGGCACGCTGACCCCGACGACGCGGACTTGCAACGGTTGTGGCCGCCGATCGCCGATCGCCGATCGCCGATGCGGCGCGAGCTTGCGCATCGTCGAAACTCGGCCGGCCGGGACCTGCGTCCCGATCGCTGTCGGGACCTGCTGCCCTCCCGGAAGGCTGATCGCACCGGGCAGGCTATCCGCATGATCACACTCCTCCTCGCCCTCACCGGCGTGCTGCTCCTGGTCGCCGGACCGATCATGATCGCGCAGGGCGTACTCGGCCGGCGCAGTGTCGTCCATGAGCTGACCAGCCAGCGGATCGTCTTTCCGGCCACCGGCCTACCGGCACCCCTTGCCAGGTACGCCCAGACCCCGGTGCGTACGGGGCTTCAGGCCCGCGCCTACTCGGAGTTCATCGCCGGCCATGTGGCCCAGGCCACCGATGGCCGGACGTACGCGGAGATCGCGGCGGAGTGCATGGGCGCGGGCCGCGGCGACCAGCGGCTCGACCGGCTGCGGCAGACCGCGTTCATGGGGGAGACCCTGCGGGGGGCGTTGCTCGGGGCCTACCAGGCGTGGCAGGTGACTACCCTCGTCACGGGGTTGGGTGGACTGATCATGCTGATCGGGGCGGTCTTCCTTGTTCTCGGGGCGCACCTGCGGTGACCCGGGACCCCGGCGTGTCAGGCCGTCACGGGCGGCGGGAACAGCGGGGTGGTGAGGTACCTCTGGATCAGTACATGGCGCAACCCGCGATGGCAGGAGATGCGATGCCGCCCACACCGTCGCCGGTCGTGCTCGACGGTGGTGACCGTGGGTGCGTGCGTTTGCTGCTGGAGCTTCGGGCGGTTATCCGGACCGTCCAGTCCGGCACGGTCATCCATCTGCTCACCACCGACCCGGCGGCACCGCTCGACCTCGCGGCCTGGTGTCATCTGACCGGCCACACCAATCTGGGTCCGGTGGACAGCATGAAAGCCGCGCCCGCGTACGGCATTCGTACCGTCGGGGAGGCGGCCAGACCCACCGATGCCGATAATCCATGGCGCTCGGAGCGCTGATACGGCGGGTCCGAATGACATCCGAGGGCGGGACCTACGGCCCTGCCATACCGGATCAGTGTGCCCCAAGCTTCGCACAGCTCGTCCGTCGCTGTCGGTCTGTTCGCAGCGCGGCGGCGCGTCCCGGTCGTGACAGGACGAGCGGGGCTGGAAAACCGTGCCCGAGCCACCTGGGCGCGGCGACAGGAGGGACGAGGATGGCGGAAGGCGTGGTAGGTGCGGCGGTGTACGGCCGCACCCCGGGAGTGCGGGGGGCCGGCCTGCTGCCCGGGGCCTGGCGGCTACTGCAAGGGTTGCCCACACGCGGCGCCAACCGGCGGAACCGTTGATGGCCGGGGAAACGGCTCCGGCCGTGCTCGACCCTCCGGTCGTCATCCAGGGCGGCATGGGCGTCGGCGTATCCGGTTGGCGGCTGGCGCGCGCGGTGGCCGCCACCGGGCAGCTCGGTGTGGTCTCTGGCGTCGCCCTCGACGCCCTGCTGGCCCGGCGCCTGCAACGCGGCGACGACGGCGGTCACATCCGCCGGGCTCTCGGCCACTTCCCGGTCCCGGCCGTGGTGCAACGGGTGCTGGACCGGTACTTCGTGCCCGGCGGGCGGCCCGACGGCGAGTCGTTCCGGCCGGTGCCGCGTCTGCGGCTGCGGCCCGGGGGCCACGGGCAGGAACTGGCAGTGGTCGCCAACTTTGTCGAGGTCTTCCTGGCCAAGGAGGGCCACGACGGCCCGGTCGGGGTGAACTACCTGGAGAAGATCCAGCTGGCCACGCCGGCGGCGGTGTACGGCGCCATGTTGGCCGGTGTCGACTATGTGCTGATGGGCGCCGGCCTGCCCACCGAGATACCGCGCATGCTCGACGCCCTGGCCGCCAACGCCCCGGCGCGGCTGTCGGTCGCGGTGCACGCGGCCGCGCCCGGCGAGCAGCACCAGCTCGCCTTCGACCCGCGGGACCTGTTCGGCGAGGCGCCCCGAGCGCTACGGCGGCCGCGGCTGCTGGCCATCGTGTCGTCCGCCACGCTGGCCGTCTACCTGGGCCGCGACGAGAGGACCCGGCCGGACGGTTTCGTGCTGGAGAGCTCGGCCGCCGGCGGGCACAGCGCCCGGCCCCGCGGGCCGCTGACCCTCAGTACCGACGGCGAGCCGGTGTATGGGCCGCGGGACCGCCTGGACCTGACAAAGGTGGCGAACCTGGGTCTGCCGTTCTGGCTGGCCGGCGGGCAGACCGGCCCGGAGCGGCTGACCGCCGCCCGGGCCGCGGGCGCCACGGGGGTACAGGTGGGGACCGCGTTCGCGCTGTGCCGCGAATCGGGCCTCGACCCGGCGTTACGGCGACGGATGCTGCGGGATGCGGCACGCAACGAACTCGTCGTACGCAACCACGCCACGGCCTCCCCGACAGGGTTCCCGTTCAAACTGGTGCACCTGCCCGGCACCGCAGCCGACGAGCAGGTCTACGCCGACCGGCCACGCCACTGCGACCTGGGATACCTACGTACGCCGTACCGCCGCCCGGACGGCAGGGTCGGATACCGCTGCCCGGCGGAACCGGTCGACGAGTACGTACGCAAGGGCGGGTCGGTCGACGACACGGTAGGCAGCCGGTGCCTGTGCAACGGCCTGGTCGCCACCGTAGGGCTCGGTCAGCGCCGGCCGGACGGCTACGTCGAGCCACCGCTGGTGACGCTCGGGCAAGACCTGGCCTTCCTCCCGCACCTGACTCGCCGAGGTGACGACTACACCGCCGCAGACGTCATCGCGTATCTGCTCGGTCCGGCGGGATCGGGTACCGGCTCATAGCGTTCGCGTGGTTTCCGGGGTTTTGACGGTTGAGCCAAGCTTTCACGTGGCGGCGGGTAGGCGTGCCAGGGCTGGTAGTCGTTGAGGTGCTGGTCGATGGTGCGTAGCGCCTGCCGTAGGGGTGATGGGGCTGGTCGGCGCTCACGCTGGTGGTGAGAGCGCCGGCCAGGCCATGACCCGAGGGTCGCCGAACCGTAGGGCCGGGCCCTCCTGCCCTGCTCGATGGTGGGGAGCGCGACCCGCGCGAAGGCTGGGCTCGCGAGGACACAGCCCTGACCGACGCGCTGGACGCATCACCTTGTGCGTGACATTTGCGGCCAGGTCCAGCACCCGCGAACCTACGCCTGCGTGGGATCCAGACCAAGTTCGGCACCGGCGGCCGTCACCCATTCGTCCAGCGTCGTCACCGCGCCAACTCCTCCGCTCTGCGTACGTCGTCGTCCGTGTCGCAGTCGAACCACGGCGCTGGGCCCGACCCCGTCCAGCGCAGCTCGGCCACGCGTAGCCCGGCAAGTAGCGCCCGCATCGAGGCGCCGTCCAGGGATCCGTGTCGGCCGGCGGCGAGCGCGGACACCGCGCCACGCAGGGATTCGACCCGCCAGACCCCGCAGAGCACCTGCCGCTGGCCGTTCTCGTCGAGATAGCAGGCCCCGTCGACGTCCGAGGCGGTCAGTTGCCGGCGCAGCGTGTGCACCGCCTCGGCGGTCAGCAGCGGAAGGTCGGCCGCGAGTAGCGCCACTGTGGTCGTACCGGGACCGAGCAGGAGCAGCCCGGCGGCGGCCGCGGCGGCGGGTCCGCCGCCGGGCGGATCCTCGCGGACGGCGAGCACACCGGCCGGCAGGCCCGCGGCCGGGCCGACCACGATCCGCGGCGAGGCGCCCGACACGGCATCGAGGACCCGGTCACGCATCCGCCGGCCGCCCACCCGGACCGCCGGCTTGTCGGTGCCGCCCATCCGTCGCGCGGCGCCGCCGGCCAGCACCACCGCCGCGAACTCCACCCGCTCATGGTAGCCGCGCGGGGGGCGGCCGAATCAGCGAGGAGGCTACCGGCCACGGGCGTCCCTACGTCCAGCGGTAGCGGCCACGCGCGTATCAGGTGGCCGTGGTTCTCACGAGACCAATGGCTCTGGTGCGCGCACCAACGACGCTCGACGCTGGCGGAGCACTCGCGGCGTGCCGCGAGTGCGCTACTGCGGCGGTGCGTCAACGAGTGAGGGTGAGCCATGTGCCACGACTGCGGTTGCCGGTCCTATCCGATCATTGACGCGCTCAGTGACGAACACGAGCAGATCAACAGCCTCGCTGGCCGGCTGCGGCGCGCCGTCATCGCCGGTGCTGACCCGGCACCGGTGCTCGCGAAGCTGGTCCCGCTGATCAACCGGCACACCGCCGCGGAGGAGCGGGGACTGTTCGCCGGGCTACGCGGCGACCCCCAGCTCTCCGTTGCGATCGACGAACTGTGCGCCGAGCACCTGCACCTGCACCAGGTTCTGGCCGACGCTGCGGCGGGCACGGCGGCGAAGTCTGTCGTGCTGGTCGCCATCGACACCTTGCGTCGACACATCGACAAGGAAGAGTACGGAATCTTCCCGGCGGCGGCCATCCTGTTGGACGCGGATGGCTGGGAACGCCTGGCTCACCTCTCGGCCGACGATGCCTTGGGTGGGTGAGCCAGGGCGGCCGGGTCCACCAGCCGGTAGCCGGTGACGATGTCGGCTCGGATCCGGATGACGCAGTCCATCGGGCCGTCCACCCAGGGGTGCAGCAGCCGCTGGTACCGAGCCTGGTCATGTGGGTCCCGCACCACCCGGGCGACGCCGGTGGCGACGACGCTCCAGCCCGTGTGGGTGTCCGGGTCGATCATGTCGGCCTGGTAGGCGACGACCACCTCCCCGTCGGCGCTGATCGTGGACGCGACCGAGGTGCCGAGATTCGTACGGATGATCACGTGGTCGCCGTCCATGATGTGGTTGACCGGACGGATGGCCGGCAGCGCCCGTAGCGTGAACACCACGCGGCCGAGCGGTGCGCTCCCGAGCAGTCGCAACGCCTCGTCCCTGGACAGCTCCACCAGCGTCCGTCGGCCGTCGTCCATGCTCGCCTGTCCTCTCACTCCTCGGTGCACCGGTGTCATCTGCGGGCGTCGCTGGTTGGACGGCATCGACGCCGACGTAGGAGGGAGTCATGCCACGGATGCTCAGGGTGTTCCGCGACCGAGCGGGACATCAGTGCTGAAGGTCCCGGAATGGCCCGGCCGATGGTCCCGTGCCACGCATTTCTGACATCGCACCCCGCAGTCCGTACGTCCCTCGGCGCTTCCGCCCATGAGCCGATGGTCCTGGAACGAAGGGACCTTCGGCCATGCCTTGCCGAATTGGCCGATGTCAGCCTCGCGGGCATGACTTCGGTACGGGAAACAACATTCGAGCTGTTCCGGGCCTACGGACTGACCACCGTCTTCGGCAACCCTGGGTCCACCGAGCTGCCGATGTTGGTCGACTTCCCGGCTGACTTCCGCTACGTTCTCGGGCTGCAGGAAGGTGCGGTCGTCGGTATGGCCGACGGGTACGCCCAGGCCACCGGCCGTCCAGCCCTGGTCAACCTGCACAGTGCGCCGGGTGTGGCGACCGGCATGGGTGCCCTCGTCAACGCCGCCGCCGGCCGGGTGCCGCTGGTGGTGACCGCCGGGCAACAGATCCGCGCCATGCTCACCGGCCAGGCGCTACTGACGAACCCGGACCCGACCACGCTGCCCCGGCCGTTGGTGAAGTGGAGCTTCGAACCGCCGCGCCCGCAGGACGTCCCGGCCGCGCTGGCGCGGGCGACGATGCTTGCCATGCAACCGCCGCGCGGCCCGGTACTGGTGTCGCTACCGATGGACGACTGGGCGGCGACCGCCGACGTCGAGGCCGGGCGGCTGCTGGCCGCCCGTAGGGTTGCGGCCAACAGTGCCGCACCGACGGACGCCGTTCGCGTGCTGGCCGACCGGCTCGCGGCGGCGCGCTCACCCGTCCTGCTGGCCGGCTCCGCTGTGGCCGACCGCGACGGATGGACGGCAGCGCTGGCGCTGGCCGAGCATTGCCGGCTGCCGGTGTACTGGGCGCCGCTGGAGCCGCGCTGCGGCTTCCCCACCTCCCATCCCGCCTACCAGGGCACCCTGCCCGCCACCCAGGCGGGCGTCGGCACGGCGCTGCAGGGGCACGATCTGATACTGGTCGCCGGAGCGTCGGTGTTCCGGTACTACCCGCATGTCCCCGGACCCCCGCTGCCCGAGGGCGCCGAACTGGTGCTTCTCACCGACGATCCGGAGGAGGCGGCCCGGGCACCGCTGGGCGATGCGATCGTCGGCGAGGTCGCCGCCACGCTGCGCTGCCTTCTGGATGCCGTACCCGCGGCGACCCGGCCGGCCCCGCCGATCGGCCCGCAGCCCCGACCGGTCGAATTTGCCGGCGGATCGTTGACCGCCGCCGCGGCGTACGCCGTCATCGCCAGGACGCTACCGCCGGACGGGATCGTGGTCTGCGAATCGGTGTCCAATCTGCGCGACTGCCAGGACCAGATCCGCTTCGCCACGCCCGGCAGCTTCTACAGTCCGGCTGGGGCGAGCCTCGGGTTTGGGGTGCCGGCCGCGATCGGCGTGCAGTTGGCCCGCCCCGAACGCCCGGTGGTGGCGGTCGTGGGCGACGGGGCTCTGCAGTACACCGTTCCCGCCCTATGGACCGCGGCCCGCTACGACGTGCCGGTCACCGTAGTGGTGCTGCGAAACGACCGGTACGCGGTGTTGGAGGACTACTGCGACTTCCTCGGCGCCACGAACGTTCCCGGCCTCCGCGTGCCGGGCATCGACAACGTGCTCCTGGCGCAGGGCTACGGCGTGTCGGCAAGCTCGGTCCACTCACCCGACGAACTGGACGCGGCGCTACGGGAGGCCTTCGCGAATCCTGGCCCTCGGCTATTGGAAGTCCCGATCGATGGGTCGGGCGCCACACACTGGTAACGACTTCCGCGGCCGGTGGCGGTCGAGGAGGAAGGTAGCGACGATGGATGCGGAAACGGAGCCAGATCCGGGCAGCCGGCCCGGCAGAAGAGCGGAACCGAGCGGCAAGCCGCTGGTCTACTCCTGCTCGGGCTGCTCGAGCGCGGCCCAGATGGCCAACGCTCTGGCCGTACGCCTGGACCGGCACGGCGCGGCGGAGATGTCCTGCATCGCGGGTCTGGGTGGCGACGTCCGGTCCCTGGTCCGGCTGGCCAGGTCGGGCCGGCCCATCCTCGCATTGGACGGCTGTGCCCTCGTGTGCGTCGAGGCGACCCTGCGCCGGCACGGCCTGACGCCGGACGCGCACATCGTGCTGAGCCGGTTCGGCATCCGCAAGCGCCGACACACCGACTACGACCAGCAGGAAGCCACTGACCTGTTCAAGGTGGTGGTCGAAGCCGCGAGCGCGCTGGCCGTCGGACAGTCGTAAGCGCATGTCGTCAGCCCCGAGGCGGTAAGTCGCCCTGCGTACGTCCGCTGTCTGTAGCCGAACGAGCACATACCTTGGGCGGTGGGGTGCGACCGGTGGGTCGCACCCCACCCATCAGGGGTTTCGCTGGTGCCGGCCGGGTTGGGTCAGCCGAACAGCAGGTCGCCGTACTTGACGACGATCGCCAGAGTCAAGGCCAGCATCCAGATCACCAGGACCATGAGGTCGAGGTTGGCCCGCACCGCCGTGACGAGCGCGGACTGCAGGCGCGGGGGCAGGAACAGGTTACCGTCGCGGATGTTGACATGCGTCAGGGTGGCGAATACCAGCGTCGTCGAGACGGTTACCAGCAGGCACCACGGGCACAGCGCCCCGATGTGGAACATCGACTGGTAGAACAGCCAGTACGCGAGGGCCAGCCCGAGGGTGTAGATGACCTGGGCGGCGAACATGAACCAGCGCGGGAACCTCACCCCGCCCAGGCTCGCCACGGCCACGGTGATGACCACCGGCTCGGCCATCAGACCCAGGAACGCGTTGGGGAACCCGAACAGGTGTGACTGCCAGGAGCTGCCGACCGTCCCGCAGCTGATCACCGCGTTGATGTTGCAGGAGAGCTCTGCGGCCGGGTCGGCGGCGAGGGTGATCGCGTCGACCGACAGCACGAACGAGGCGAGCAGGCTCAGGCACGACGAGAACAGCATCGTGCCGAAGATCCAGGAGTTGGCGTGTCGGATCCGGTGCAGTCGGCCCACCAGGCCAGTCACTACTTCGCCCCTCCCGCCGCGGCCTCGATGGCCTGGGTCAGCGGGCCTGGGGTGTACGCGTTGCCCTGGAACACCATGCCGTTGATCTTGATCGTCGGGGTGCCCTGGATGCCGGACTTGAACGCGGCGTCGGTCGAGGTCGCCACCCACCGTTCGAAGGCCCGCTTGATGAACGCGTCGGCCACGTCCTTGGGCACCCCGGCCTTGCGGGCCAATTCGGCGATCTGGTCGTCGGACAGCCCTCGGGTGCCCTCTTCCGGCTGGCGGTCGAACAGCTCCCTGTGGAACGCCCATACCGACCCCGGGGCGCGGTCGGCGACCGTGGCCATCGCGTTGGCCGCCCGGGTGGAGTACTTCGAACCCTTCGATGCCCGGTCCAGGAACGAGATCGGACGTAGCTGCACCTTCACCGTCCCGGCTTTGACCAGCCGGTCGATCTCGCCGCCGTTGGCCTGCTCGAACATCCCGCAGGCCGGACACATGTAGTCCAGGTAGATCTCCAACGTCACCGGCCCGGTGGCCTGCCCGACCGGGATCGCTCCCGTGTCGGTGAGGTTGGCCGGGGTCACCAGCTGACCGCTGGCGCTGTTCGGCGAGGAATCGCCCTTCGACACAGAGGTGACCACGACGGCGACGATCGCGACCAGCAGGCCGACAATCACCACCCCGCCGGCCAGCCACATCCGGTTGTGCCGCCGCCGGGCCGCAACCGCCTGCACCTGGCGCAACGCGCGGACTTTGATCCGTGCTTCCTTACTCATGTTCCGTCTCGTTTCTCGCGTTGGTGCACCGACCCGCCAGCTGAAAACGGGGTGATCGGCGGCGGGTGCCAGCACCTTGCCGGCGGCGCCCCGTCCAGATGGGGCAGCGCGCAGCCTGGCGACCACCACGCGACCACGCGCGCCAGCGCGCCGCTGCATGGGTTTCGGGTCTCGAACTCGTCCTGCCGCGGATGCGCCGACCCCCGGGCATGCCGGGCGGCCGACACGGCCAGCCCGCACGCCACGACGAGACGACGCCGACGTCAGCGATGGAGTGTGGGGATCACAGCGCCGACAGGATCGGAGGCCCGCGACGCAGCACCGGGGAACGGTCCAGCTGCCACGCCCGCAACGACTGCCCGGACGTCCGGGGGAGCGGGGCAGCACGATGCACACCCCGCGCGAGGCGCGGCTGTGCCGGCAGCCTCGACCACAGCCGGCCTACCGCCTCGGCCGCGCTGGCCAGCAGCGCCCGCAGCGTGACCCAGACCCCGACCATGCTCAGCCCGGTGCAGAGGTTCAGCAGCAATGTCGGGGCGGCCACCATCACCACGAGCCCGGCGGTGTGCCCCGGACTGGCATCCAGCGCGTACTGGCCGGCGGCGCAGTCGGGATGCTCGCGCAGCAGCGCCAGGTGCACCCCGAGCCAGGCCCACGGCCGGTCCGCCGACACGCAGCGAGCGACCGTGACCGGTGGGGCCTGGCGCGCCACCATCCACAGCACGGCGCTCACCAGCAGCGGCGCCGCGCCAAGCCACATCGAGCGACTGCCGGCCGACCACCGGCCGCGCCTGCCGGTCATGACGGACCACCCCGCCGTATCGGGCGGATCCGATGCGGCAGGCCGCTCGGCCGGCCAACCATGGCCGGCGGCGGAGCCGCCCCCACCACCCGGGCTCGGGGCCGGCGGGCGCCATCGCTGCGGGCGCGGACCCGGTCGCCGACGGCCGCGAGCATTCGGTCATCCCGTCGCTCGACACCGCCTGCGATACCGGTCATTCACGTCCTTGCGTCACGCCGGGTCCAACCAGGACCAGCCCGCCGAATGTGAGGCGAGGATAACCCCGAATCCCGGTGCGAGGCTCGGGTCCTTTCCCCCGGAGCCGTAGGACCTTTGGCCCCCCACCGGTTACCCCAACCGAGCGAAGGCGGCCGGCGGGCTGCTCGGCCAGATGGTCACGGCGGTGAAGCTGCGGGCCGGGTGGCCCAATGCCGGAAGGGGCCAGCGGATGGCGGCGGCGCCCGGCACCGCGCGGTCATCCTGGCCGGCTGAGCCTCAGTGTCAGTCCGCTCGGATGACGTGCCCCGGCTTGGTGGAGGCGATGGAGAACTCGCGGATGGTTCGGGGCAGCGGTGACGGTCGGGGGAATTGGCTTTGCGGCTGGTACGAGGGCAGGCATAGGGTCGTGACCTTGTGAAGAACGTTCTCGAGACTGTCGTGCCGGCGCGGCTGGGGTCAGGCTACCGCTGGCTGCTGGCCTCGTCGTGGACGACGAACCTCGGCGACGGCATCGCGATCGCGGCCGGGCCGTTGCTGATCGCTTCACTGACACACGACGCGTTCCTGGTCTCGCTGGCCGCCTTGCTCGCGTGGGCGCCGCCGCTGATGTTCAGCCTCTACGCAGGTGTGTTGTCCGACCGGCTCAACCGTCGGCTGATCATGATCGTCGCCAATGCTGTCCGGGTGGCGATGCTGACGGCCCTGGTCGTCACGATGCTCGCCGGCGAGCTCTCGGTTGTCGTTGCGCTGACGGCGTTGGGCCTGCTCGCGACCGCCGAGGTCTTCGCCGACAACACCTCGATGACGCTGGCCCCGATGCTGGTGCACCGCGATGATCTGTCGGTCGCCAACGTCCGTCTCCAGACCGGGTTCATCACCCTCAACCAGTTGGCCGGTCCTCCGATCGGGGCAGCTCTGTTCGTCGCGGGAAGTGCCTGGCCGTTCGTCACTCAGGCCGTCCTGGTCGCCGCGGGGGCTGCTGCTGATCTCGCGGCTCCGGTTGCCCGCCGATGGCCGCGACCAGGCCGACGGGCCGCGCAGTGTGCGCCGGGACATCGCCGAGGGCTTCTGGTGGACTGTGCGTCACGCAGCCGTACGGACGCTGTCCCTGACCATTCTGATCTTCAACATCACGTTCGGCGCGGCCTGGTCGGTCCTCGTGCTCTACGCGCACCAGCGGCTCGGCCTGGGCGCCGTCGGGTTTGGCCTGCTCACCACGGTCTCTGCGGTCGGCGGCCTGCTCGGCACGGCTCTGTACGGTTGGATCACCCGGCGGGTGAGCCTGGGCAACGTGATGCGGGTCGGGCTCATCATCGAAACCCTCACCCACCTCGGCCTCGCCATCACCACCTCAGCATGGCTGGCCTCGCTGATCTTTCTCGTCTTCGGCGCGCATGCGTTCATCTGGGGGACCACCTCCCTGACTGTGCGGCAGCGGGCGGTCCCCACTTACCTCCAAGGCCGGGTCGGCAGCCTCAACAAGATCAGCAGTTTCGGCGGCCTGGTCGCCGGCTCAGCCATCGGCGGCCTGCTGGCCACGCACTACGGCGTGACTGCGCCGTTCTGGTTCGCCTTCGTCGGCTCAGCGGTCTTCCTCGTTCTGCTCTGGCCCCAGATGACCCACATCGCCCACGCCGACGCTCGAACCACGGATCCTCCGGCTCGGAGCGTTGATAGCGTGGGTTCGGGGCGCTGAGCTTCCAGAATCGCCGGAGACGACGGCCGATACCTTCCAACCAGCTGCTCGCCGTCACCAGAGACGGCCGCCCACCTCGACCTGCTCGTGGTGCAGGGACGGCTGAAGGCCGTCGACGCCGACGGAGTCCGTCGCTACGACCAGGCGTGACCTCGGTGCCGGTGAATCAGGGTGCAGCCGTCGGGGATGGCGTTCGCGGGCCGGCCGAGCGGTCATGGCAGGTGCCCGAGCTGGTGCAGGGCGCCCAGGTCGTCGCGGCAGGCCCAGTGCTCGGCAATGAGATCGCCGTCGAAGCGGACCATGTGGATCTGCTGCATACTGAACCGTCCACCAGTGGGCGGATGCCCGAACAACGGACCGTGCTGGGTGGCGGTGAGGGTGGCCCGGTAGGCGGCCCGGTCTCCGGCCGACAGCACGTCGTGGACCTCGTAGCGGATGTCGCCGAGCGCGGAGTGCAGGAACGCGACTGCGGCCTTGAGATTGTCGGGGCCGGGCGGGGCGGCACTGGGCGGTGCGGCGTGGTCGATGAACTCGGCGGTCACCAGGCGGTCGGCCAGGTCGGTGTCGCCGGTCTCGAACAGGTCGCGGTAGATGCCGCGGATGATCTCCTCGTGAGTGGTCATCGCGTCTCCCGGCGAGCCTGCAGGGTGTAGAGGGCGACACATGCTGCGCCGACCATCAGCGGGACGTGGAACAGGTACTCGATGCGGGCCAGGCCCGCGAAGTCGTGGTGGCCCAGGACGCGGTGCAGGTTGTCGTGCGGCCACCAGCTCAGCAGCATGAAACAGACGCTCAGGTACACCGCCCAGGTCAGCCGGGCCGGCTTGGGCGCGTGTCGCGTGGCGGGCAGGGCGACGATGGCGTACGCGACGCCGGCGCCGAACAGCAGCGACTCGACCACCGACAGGATCAGGAAGTAGGGCACAAGATCAGCAGGCGGGGTGATCGCGCCCGGCGGGTCAGGCCATACGACGCGGCCGAGGGCGAAGGTCGCCAGGACGGCGGCGCCGGCGGCGAACGCCGCGGTGATCCGCGTAGCGCGGGCTGGGCTCGGTAGGGTCGTCATCGGTTACCCGCTCAGGTGACTAGAAGTCAATTGCACTGACTAGAATGAGATTAAGGTGAATGACGTGGCGGCGCAAGACGGTTCCCGGCCCAACCGACGCCAGATGCAAGCGGCCCAGACCCGCCGGGACATCATCCTGGCCGCGTCGAAGCTGTTCACCCAGCACGGATACGCGCGCACCTCGGTAGCCGACATCGCCCGGGAAGCAGGAGTGGCGGTGCAAACGATCTACGCCAGTGTCGGCTCGAAACCGCAGCTGATCACCGCGATGCTCGACGAGGTGGACACGATCGCCGAGATCCCGCAACTGGCCGCAACGATCCAGCGATCAGGCGACCCGCGCGAGGTCATTTCCCTGATGGTGCGCCTGACCCGCCAGCTCAACGAACGCTGCCACGACATCATCACCGGACTCCGCTCAGGCGCTCACGTCGATGCCGACCTCGCCGCCGCGTACGCTGCCGGAGCCGCCCGCCACCGCGACGGAGCCGCCACCTGCGCCCAACGCCTCGCACAACTCCACGCCCTACGCTCCGGATTGGACACCGCCACCGCCGCCACCACGATCGCGGTCCTGCTGTCCACCGACACCTACGCGCAACTGCACACCGAACACGGATGGCCCTACGACCACTGCGAACACTGGCTCCGCGACACCCTCAACCAGCTACTCCTGCCAGCCACGACCATGGGCGACAGGTAGCCGTCACGTCGACCGGAGAGCTCTGGCTACACCCTTGATCGACGCCCGAGGCGAGCGGCCACCGCTGGTCGCGTACGTCCCATCTGACCGCCCGCCCGAGCCATACCGGGGATCGAGCGCGGCAGACGACCTCTACGAAGAGATCCGCAACCTCAGCGAGTAGGGCAAGGAATGCCAGAAGTCGGTCGCCAGTTGCGGCCGCCGCTGCTTGACTTCAGCGGGTGATTGACGAGGGGAAGCTGCGTTCGTGTCTGGCAGACGCCTGGGGCGTTACTGATGCGACGGTGGAGGCGCACAACGGTGGCATGAACTCGGCGACGTGGTTCGTCACCGCTCGGGACGAGGGTTGGGTCGCCAAGGCAGTCGTGCCGGATTCACGTCGGTCCTTCGCGGGTGGTCTCACGGTCGCCGGCCACGTCGAGGCAGCGGGAGTCCCGGCGGGCTCCCCGTTGGCGACCAGGCAGGGTGAGATCGTCGCCGACGTTGACGGAATCCCCCTCGCGCTGCTGCGTCGGGTTGACGGGGAGGAACTGTCCGGCCGTACCCCAGATGACCAGCACGGCCCCGGCGTTGTTCGGGAGTGTCCGGTTTGATCATGGTTTGTTAGATGCCGTAGACGGCGAAGACGTCGCTGCGGTCGTGTAGGTCGCGG
>NZ_JBEYTI010000035.1:0-54954 GCF_040642975.1 Micromonospora sp. NPDC047548 | reverse complement strand
GGCGGGGGGCGCCGCGCCCCCGGGCGGGGGGTTTTCCGGTGTGGTGCCCGCCGCCGGGCGCGCCCGGGCGGTCGCGCCCGGGCCCGACGACAACTCAGAGGATGGCGTCGAGAGCGTCCAGGTCCTCGTCGGTGGGCTGCCAGGTGCCGGCTGCGGCGTTGTCGCGTACCTGCTCGGGGGTGGTGGCGCCGGCGATGACCGAGGTCACCGCCGGTCGGGCGGCCAGCCCGCCGATCGCCACCTGGAGCATCGACAGGCCCCGCTCGGCGGCGTACGCCTCGATCGCCTCGATGGTGTCCCAGTCCGCGGCGGCGAGGCGCTGCGCGTACCGGCCGCCGCCGGCGAGCCGGCTGCCGGCGGGCGGCGCCTCGTTGCGCTTGTACTTGCCGGTGAGCAGGCCGTTGGCGAGCGGGAAGAACGGCAGCATGCCGAGGCCGAACCGCTCGCAGGCGGGGATCACCTCGGTCTCGACCGACCGCTCCAGCAGGCTGTAGTGGTTCTGGGCGCTGACGAACCGGGCCCGCCCGTTGGACGAGGCGACCCAGTCGGCGTCGGCGATCTGCCAGCCGGCGAAGTTGGAGTTGCCGAGGTAGCGCACCTTGCCGGCATGCACCAGGTCGTCCATGGCGGCCAGCGTCTCGTCGATCGGCGTGCCCGGGTCGGGTTCGTGCATCTGGTACAGGTCGATGTGGTCGGTGCCGAGCCGGCGCAGCGACGCCTCCACCGCCCGGGCAATGTAGCGGCGGGCGCCCCGGGCACCGTGGTCGGGCCCGTTCATGCCGTGCATGTCCATGCCGAACTTGGTGGCCACCACCACGTCGTCCCGGCGCCCCTTGAGCGCCTGGCCGAGCAGTTCCTCGGAGGCGCCCTGCGGCTCGCCGTAGATGTCGGCGGTGTCGAAGAAGTTGATTCCGGCGTCGAGCGCGGCGTCGACCACCGCCCGGGTGCCGTCGAGGTCGAGCTTGCGGCCGAAGTTGTTGCAGCCGATGCCGACCACGGACACCACGAGTCCGGAGTCGCCCAACCGGCGGTAGGTCATCTCAGTCACGAGATCCACCCTATGCCGGCCCGCGGGCCGCCGGTCCGCAAGACCGCCCGCCCGGACACCGCCCGCCCGGACACCGCCGGTCCGCAAGACCGCCAGCACACCGCCCGTCAGCGCACGTCCCACACCGGTTCCGGGGTCTCCACCACCTCGCCGTCGCCGCCGAACAGCACGAACCGACCGAAGGATCGGGTGAACCAGCGGTCGTGGGTGACCGCGACCACCGTCCCCTCGAACGCGGCCAGCCCCGCCTCCAGCGCCTCCGCGGAGGCGAGGTCGAGGTTGTCCGTCGGCTCGTCGAGCAGCAACAGGGTCGCCCCGGACAGCTCCAGCAGCAGCACCAGGAAGCGTGCCTGCTGCCCACCGGAGAGGGTGCCGAAGCGCTGGTCGCCCTGGGCAGCCAGCTCGTACCGGCTGAGCGCCGCCATCGCCGCGTGCCGGTCCATCCCGGCCCGGTGCTCGTCGCCCCGCCAGAGGATGTCGACCAGGGTCTTCGCCACCAGCTCGGGCCGGTCGTGGGTCTGCGAGAAGTGGCCGGGCCGGACCCGCGCGCCGAGGCGCACCGTGCCGTCGTGGGCCACCGGGGCCAGCGCGGCGGCACCGTCGACCGGGCCGCTGGCCGGGTCCGGGTCGGTGCCGCCCCGGGCCAGCAACCGCAGGAAGTGCGACTTGCCGGTGCCGTTGGCGCCGAGCACGGCGACCCGGTCGCCGTACCAGAGCTCCAGGTCGAAGGGGTAGGTCAGGCCGTCGAGCTCCAGCTGGTCGCAGATGACCGCGCGCTTGCCGGTCCGCCCGCCGGCCAGGCGCATCCGGATGTCCTGGTCCTTCGGGGGTACGGGTGGCGGCCCGGCCTCCTCGAACTTGCGCAGCCGGGTCTGCGCCGACTGGTACCGCGAGGCCATGTCAGCGTTGTACGCGGCCTTCTGCTTGTACATCAGCATCAGCTCGCGCAGCTTCTGGTGTTCCTCGTCCCACCGCTTGCGCAGCTCGTCGAGGCGGGCGTGCCGGGCCACCCGCGCGGCGTGCCAGCTGGCGAAGCCCGCCGGGTGCACCCAGGCGCCGCCGCCCTCGACGGCGACCACCCGGTCGGCGGTCTGCGCCAGCAGTTCCCGGTCGTGCGAGACGTAGAGCACCGACTTGGCCGAATCGCGCAGCCGGGCCTCCAGCCAGCGTTTGCCGGGCACGTCGAGGAAGTTGTCCGGCTCGTCGAGGAGCAGCACCTCCTCGGTGCCGCACAGCAGCAGTTCCAGGGCGAAGCGCTTCTGCTGGCCGCCGGAGAGGGTCCGCACCGGACGTTTCCGGGCGGCGTCCCAGGGCAGGTCGAGCACGATGGTGGCGACCGTGTCGAAGAGCACCTCGGCGTCGTACCCGCCGGCCTCGCCCCAGGCGGCGAGCGCGTCCGCGTACGCCAGTTGGGCCTTCCCGGCGGCGGTGCTGTACTTGCCGCGCAGCTCGGCCGACCGCATGGCCGCCTCGGTCTCGGCGAGCCGGCGGCCGGCGTCGCGCAGCGCCGGCGGGGCGAGCGAGAGCGCCAGGTCGGCGAGCGTGGAGTCGTCCCCGATCATGCCGATGAACTGCCGCATCACGCCGAGGCCGCCGGCCCGGGCGACGACGCCGGTCTTCACCGGCAGGTCGTCGGCGACCATCCGCAACAGCGTCGTCTTGCCCGCGCCGTTCGGGCCGACCAGGGCGACCTTTGCGCCCTCACCGACCCGGAACGACACGTCGGTGAAGAGTTCCCGGCCGTCGGGCAGGATGTGCCCGACCCCTGCCACGTCCACGTATCCCACGCCGGCATCCTGCCGGAGCGGCCGGTGCGGGCGACACTCGATTACCGGGTGACCCGCAACACCCGGTAGCCCTTCTGGCTGGCGTGCCGCTCGACCTGCCAGCCCTCGTCGACCAGCCAGCGGTGCAGCGAGTCGCCGCCGAGGTGGCGGGCCACCACCAGCCAGGCGGCGCCGTCCGGGGCGAGCCGGGGCAGCCAACGCCGCAGCAGCTCGTGCAGTTCGGCCTTGCCGATCCGGATCGGCGGGTTGGACCAGATCTGGGCGAAGGTGACCTCGGCCGGCACCTCGTCCGGGGCGACCGCCCGGACGCGGTCGGCGGCGCCGAGCCGGCGGGCGTTCTCGGTGGTGAGGGCGCGGGCCCGCGCGTTGACGTCGACCGCCCAGACGGTGGCGGCGGGCGCGGTGGTGGCCAGCACGCAGCTGATCGGCCCGAAGCCCGAGCCGACGTCGAGCAGGTCACCGCCGGTGGTGGCGGTCGGCAGCTCGGCCTTGCGCAGCAGGACGGCGGTGCCGGGGTCGAGCCGGTCGGCGGAGAAGACCCCGCCGGCGGAGGCCAGGGTGTAGTCGCGCCCGGCGACGGAGAACTCGACCTCCCGCGGCTGCGCCGCGACGGTGGGTTCAGAGGTGAAGTAGTGGTCACCGGTCACGTCAAGCATTCTCCCACCGGCCCGGAACCCGCTCGCGGTCGCCTCGGCGGGAGGACCCCGACCCGCCGCGCCAGAATTTCCTATTATTACCCCCTAAAGGGACAATGGCCCCTACTCTGGGCGGCATGGTGTATCGGTACGAGTCCGATGAGGACGCCTTCGTGGAGTACCCGCGGTCCGGGTCGGACCTGCCGGAGTTCGCCCCCGGCCCGCCCGCGCCGGCCGGACCCTCCCCGTCCCGCTTCCCCACCCCGTCGCTGCCGCGGACCACCCGGCCGGCACTTCCGGCCGCCGAGCCGATCCCGGTCCGCTCGTCCGTCCAGATCCCACCGCCACCCACCCTCCCCCACGAGTACGTCCCGACCGAGCCGCTGGACCCGCCCCGGTCCCGCCGGTCCGGCTCCGGGCGGGGCGGCGGTCGGCTCTGGCAGGTGCTCGTCGGCGGCGCGGCCGTGCTGGTGCTGCTGGCGCTCTGCGGTCTCGGCGCGGCGGCCCTGCTCGTCGACCGCTCCCCGGCCGACGACCCGACCGCGGCGGCCCCGCAGCCCACCACCGCCGCCCCGGTCGCCGAACCGCCCGCCGGTGACCTCGACTCCCGCGACACCGACCAGCAGCCGCTGACCGCCCGGGAGGTCTTCCCCGGCATGAAGCTGGTGGTGGCCGACGGACGACCCGCGTACGACGTGCTGAAGACGCACTCCGGCGGCAGTTGCGCGGCGGCCGCCACCGGCGAGATCGCCGACCTGCTGGTCCGGCTCGGGTGCAGCCAGGTGGTCCGGGGCACGCTGCGCTCCCCCGACGGCGAGCACCTGATCACCGCCGGCCTGTTCAACCTGACCGACAAGGCCAGCGCGCAGCGTGTCCGGGACCGGATCCGGCAGCTGCTCGACGAGCGGCAGGGCCGCTTCCGCGGCCTGGCGGCCGGTGACGGCACCGAGGCGGTCACCACCGCCGCAGCCCGGGTCGGCTGGCAGGTACGCGGCCACTACGTCGCCTACTGCCTGGTCGTCCGGGCCGACGGCGGCGCCGTGCCGACCGGCGACACGGCACTCCGCGAGATCATCTACGACATGGTCGAGCTCCACCTCGGCGAGGGTGTGCTCGGGCGCCGGGCCGCCGGAGGCACGGCAGTCCAGCCCACCGCGACGGCGACCGAGGGCACCGGCACCCAGCACGGCACCAACGGCGGTAACGCGACCCCGCAGGAGCTGCCCGGCGAGTGAGCCAGCCGGTCGACGGCAACGCGAGGCCCGGTCCGAGTTCGGTGGACCGGGCCTCGTCACGGGTCCGACCCCGCCGAGAACCCTCGGACCTTGGTCCCGGGTCAGGCTTCGGTGGGGACCCGCAGGCGGCGGGTGAGGTCGGCGTGGCGGGCGTACTCGGACGGGTCGTCCGGGTAGCCGACCGCGACCAGGGTCAACCCGTGCGCCGCCGCGACGGTCACCTCGCTGGAGCGTTCCCGCCGGCTCAGCAGGCTCGCCGGCCACTCGACCGGCCGCCGGCCGTCGCCGGCGACCAGCATCGCGCCCACCAGGCTGCGCACCATCGCCTGGCAGAACGCGTCGGCCTGCACGGTGGCGACGAGGATGCCGTCCGGGTCGCGCCGCCAGTCCAGCCGGGTCACCTCGCGCAGCGTGGTGGCGTTCTCCTTGCGCCGGCAGTATGCGGCGAAGTCGTGTTCCCCCACCAGCCCGGCTGCGGCGGCGTTCAGCGCGGCCAGGTCCAGCGGCTTCGGCCAGGCGAGGGTGTCGTGCCGGCGCAGTGGCTCGGCGCCCCACGGGGCGTCGGTCACCCGGTACTCGTAGCGGCGGAAGGTCGCCGAGAAGCGGGCGTCGAAGTCGCCGGGCACCTCGCTCATCGCGCGGACCCGCACGTCGGTGGGGAGCAGCCGGGCCAGCCGGCGCAGCAACCGGCCGTCGTGCTCCCGCCAGACGGCGGTGGGCAGGTCGAGGTGGCAGACCTGGCCGGTGGCGTGCACCCCGGCGTCGGTGCGCCCGGCCACGGTCAGCCCGGTCGCCGTGCCCGCGCCGAGGACCAGATCAAAGGTCTCGACCAGCACCCCGGCGACCGTGCGCCGGGTCGGCTGGGCGGCCCAGCCGGAGAAGCCGGTGCCGTCGTACGAGACGTCCAGCCGCAGCCGGGTCCGCTCGTCCACCTCGTACCTCCCGTCACGCAGCGGGCCCGACACCCCGCGAGGGGTGCCGGGCCCGACGAAGACCCTGATCAGGCCTTGTTCTGCTCGTTGTTCTCCTCGGTGGCGAGGTCGCTGTCCTCGCGCGCCTCGGCGGTGTCGCCCGCCGCCGAGACCGGCGCCTCGGAGTCCTGGTCGGCCGGGGCCGACTCCGGGGTCTCCTCGGCCGGGGCGAGAGCCTCGAGCTTGTCCTGCTGCGCGGCCTTGCGGGCGGCGGTCTTCTTGTTCGCCTTCGGCTCGGCGACCTGCAGCTCCTCGACCAGCTCGATGATGGCCATCGGAGCGGCGTCACCCTTGCGCGGACCGGTCTTCACGATCCGGGTGTAGCCACCGTTGCGGTTGGCGTACCGGGGCGCGATCTGGTCGAACAGGGCGTACACCACGTCCTTGTCCTTCACGACGCCCAGCACCCGCCGGCGCGACGCGAGGTCACCGCGCTTGGCCTTGGTGATGAGCTGCTCGGCGAGCGGACGCAGCCGCCGGGCCTTCGTCTCGGTGGTCTGGATCTTGCCGTGCTGGAACAGCGCGGTGGCCAGGTTGGCCAGCATCAGCCGCTCGTGCGCGGGGCTGCCGCCGAGGCGGGGGCCCTTGGTGGGCGTGGGCATGCTTGGTGCTCCTCAGGTGTGGCGGCAGCGCGGACTAGAGCTGCTCGGTCTCGCGGTAGTCGTCGGTGTCGTAGTCGGCCTCGCCGAAGGCGTCCACGACGTGCGCCGGGTCGAAGTTCGGGGCCGAGTCCTTCAGCCCGAGACCCATCCCGGCGAGCTTCATCTTGACCTCGTCGATCGACTTCTGACCGAAATTCCGGATGTCGAGGAGGTCGGCCTCGGTGCGCCCGATGAGCTCACCAACGGAGTTGATGCCCTCGCGCTTGAGGCAGTTGTAGGAGCGGACGGTCAGGTCCAGCTCCTCGATCGGCAGGGCCAGGTCCGCCGCGAGCTGGGCGTCCTGCGGGGACGGCCCGATGTCGATGCCCTCGGCGGTCTCGTCCAGCTCCCGGGCCAGCCCGAAGAGCTCCACCAGCGTCGACCCGGCCGAGGCCAGCGCGGTACGCGGGCCCATCGACGGCTTGGTCTCGACGTCGATGATCAGGCGGTCGAAGTCGGTCCGCTGCTCGACACGAGTCGCCTCGACGCGGTACGTCACCTTGAGCACCGGCGAGTAGATCGAGTCGACCGGGATCCGGCCGATCTCGGCGCCGGCCTGCTTGTTCTGCGCCGCCGTGACGTAGCCCCGACCCCGCTCGACGGTCAGCTCCATGTCGAGCCGGCCCTTGCCGTTCAGGGTGGCGAGCTTCAGGTCCGGGTTGTGCACCGAGACGCCGGCCGGAGGCTGGATGTCGCCCGCGGTCACGTCGCCCGGGCCCTGCTTGCGCAGGTACATGCTGACCGGCTCGTCGTGCTCGGAGCTGACGCAGAGCTCCTTGATGTTCATGACGAGCTCGACCACGTCCTCCTTGACCCCGGGGATCGTGGTGAACTCGTGCAGCACACCGTCGATCTTGATCGAGGTGACCGCGGCACCCGGGATGGACGACAGCAGCGTACGACGCAGCGAGTTGCCCAGGGTGTAGCCGAAGCCCGGCTCCAGCGGCTCGATGGTGAACCGGGACCGGGTCTCGTTGATCGACTCTTCGGAGAGAGACGGTCGCTGGCTGATGAGCATTTCTTCTCTTCTCTTCCGGGACGCCCGCTATATGACGCCCACGACACGAACTGTTCCGGTGGCCCGCCCCGGGGGGGCGGGCCACCGAACGAGCCCTTACTTGGAGTAGAGCTCGACGATCAGCTGCTCCTGGACCTGGGTGTCGATCACCTGGCGGGCCGGGAGCGAGTGCACGAGAACCTTCATCTGGCTCGGGATCGCCTCCAGCCACGCCGGAACGCTCCTGGAGCCGGCCTCGGCCTGCGCCACGATGAACGGGGTGAGCTCCTTGCTCTTGCCCCGGACCTCGATGATGTCGTGCTCCTTGACGCGGTACGACGGGATGTCGACCTTCTTGCCGTTCACGGTGAAGTGGCCGTGCTTGACCAGCTGGCGGGCCATGTCCCGGGACTTGGCGTAGCCAGCCCGGTAGACCACGTTGTCCAGCCGCGACTCGAGGATCTGCAGGAGGACCTCACCGGTCTTGGCCTGCTTGCCCACGGCCTCCTCGTAGTAACCGCGGAACTGCTTCTCCAGCACGCCGTAGACGCGGCGGGCCTTCTGCTTCTCACGGAGCTGGAGCAGGTACTCCGTCTCCTTGGTGCGGCCGCGGCCGTGCTGTCCGGGCGGGAACGGCCGGGACTCGAACGGGCACTTCGGGCCATCGCACTTGCTGCCCTTGAGGAACAGCTTCATCTTCTCCCGCCGGCAACGGCGGCAGTCAGCACCGGTGTAACGAGCCATCTCTCTCTACCTCTCAGACCCGGCGACGCTTCGGCGGACGGCATCCGTTGTGCGGCTGCGGGGTGACGTCGGAGATCTGCCCGACCTCCAGCCCGACGGCCTGCAGCGAACGGATCGCGGTCTCCCGGCCGGAGCCGGGGCCCTTGACGAACACGTCGACCTTGCGCATGCCGTGCTCCATCGCCCGACGCGCGGCAGCCTCGGCGGCCAGCTGCGCGGCGAACGGGGTCGACTTGCGCGAGCCCTTGAAACCGACCTGGCCGGCGGAGGCCCAGGAGATGACCGCACCGGTCGGGTCCGTGATGGACACGATGGTGTTGTTGAAGGTGCTCTTGATGTGCGCCTGCCCGTGGGCGACGTTCTTGCGTTCCTTGCGCCGGACCTTCTTGACGGCGGCTCCGGCACGAGCCTTCGGTGGCATAAGTCTGTGCGCTCCTGTATTGGTTCTCGATCGGGTTCTGGCTCTTCGCCCCGTTGATTTCGTAGACACCGGTTCCGGTTGGAGCCCGGCCTACCTCGGCGGAGAACGACCAGAATTCCGGTTTAAGAACTACTTCTTGCCGGGCTTCTTCTTGCCGGCGACGGTCCGCTTCGGGCCCTTCCGGGTCCGCGCGTTGGTCTTGGTCCGCTGGCCACGAACGGGCAGGCCCCGGCGGTGCCGGATACCCGCGTAGCAGCCGATCTCGACCTTGCGGCGGATGTCAGCGGCGACCTCGCGGCGCAGGTCGCCTTCTACCTTGTAGTTGCCCTCGATGTGGTTGCGGAGCTGGACCAGCTCCTCGTCCGTGAGGTCCCGAGCGCGCTTGTCCGGCGAGATGCCGGTAGCGGCGAGCGTCTCCAGGGCGCGGGTACGGCCGACCCCGAAGATGTAGGTGAGCGCGATCTCCATCCGCTTCTCGCGGGGGAGGTCCACGCCGACTAGACGTGCCATGTGCGGGCGTACTCCTCGTGATGTTGTGGCGGAGGTGTGGACCCGTCCCACCCCGCTACCGGCCGTCCCGTCCTTCCGACGCTGTCAGCGCCGGCGACCGGGATCGGTCGTGCCCAAGCGGGCCCCGGCCTCCGACCGGGGGTCAACCACGTTGAGTACGCGCTGCGTACCGCTCGCGGCTGGAACGAGCTGGTGATGTGCTGTCTGGATCTGCGGCCCGGACCGATCCGACCGGCCGTGTCACGACCGGTGGGACTGGTTCAGCCCTGGCGCTGCTTGTGGCGCGGGTCGGTGCAGATGACCATGACCCGGCCGTGCCGACGGATCACCCGGCACTTGTTGCAGATCCTCTTGACGCTCGGCTTGACCTTCACGGTTGCCTTACTTCCCATCTGGCCCGGTGGCGCGACAAGGCGCGGCGCCGGACGTCGAAGACGGACACGGGGACGTCCCGGCCGTCGTCAGGACTACTTGTAGCGGTAGACGATGCGCCCGCGGGTCAGGTCGTACGGCGAGAGTTCGACGACGACCCGGTCCTCCGGCAGGATGCGGATGTAGTGCTGCCGCATCTTGCCGCTGATGTGAGCCAGCACCTTGTGGCCGTTCGCGAGCTCCACCCGGAACATAGCGTTCGGCAGGGGCTCGATGACCCGACCCTCGATCTCGATGGCTCCGTCTTTTTTCGGCATGTCCTCCGCTGTCCTGACGTCGGTTACTCCGGACGGCCCACAACGTCTTACACGGGCGCCGATCGAGATCGGGGGCCCGCGCCAGCCGCGGCTCCGACTCCCACCGAAGCGCGTAGTGGGCATGCCGGAGTGGACGCTGTGCGCCGATCAGAAAGTCTACGCCGCGTGCGGGCCGTCGCCAAACCGGCCACCCGGGACGTCGCCCGCCCGGAGGAAAACGGACACCACCGCCCTCATCGCCGACGATTGCCGGCCGTCGGCCGCGTCCGCCGGTCGGCTCCGGGCCGCTCGGGATCGACCGGCCGTCACCGCCCGCGCCGACGGTGCTCCCGCCGGGCCCGGCGCCGATCGGCACGCTCCGCCCGGCGCCGGCCCCACCGGTCGACGTCCCGCCCGGGCGCTCCCGTGGCGAACCCGCCCGCGGTACGGACGAGCAGCACCGCGCCCCACGGGCCGAGCGCCCACAGCGGCCAGTAGAACAGCAGGTCCCGACTGCCGGCCGAGGAGATCAACCAGATCGCGGTGAGGATCGCGGCCACCCGCAGCCACGAGCCCCACACCTCGGCGAGCCAGCGGGCGGAGGTGCCGCCGGCCGGCGCGCCGGCCGCCACGTCCCGGCCCGGCCCGGCCGTACCGTCCGGGGAACCGTCCGGGCCGGGCTGGAGCCCGCCCGGGGCGGCCGGGACGCCAGCGGGCTCCCGCGGCGCCAAGGCGGAGCGCTGAGCCGGGGCCGGCCCCGGCAGATCCGCCAGTACGGCGTCCAGCTCCGCGTAGGTCTTCGCCCCGTACGTCTGTTGCAGGCGCTCGTCGTACTCGTGCAGGTCGAGCCGGCCCTCCTCCAGCGCGACCCGGAGCCGTTCCGCCGTCGCCGCCCGATCCGTGTCGGCCGCCCGCATCCCGCCCTGCCTTTCCATGCCGGCAAGCATGACACCGCCCCGCCAGCGTCGCCGCCCTGGGCTGCCGCGCATTCGTGACCGGCTCCAGCCCCATCCCCGGCCCCGCCCCGAAGATCGGCGGACCCGCCAGGGGGCATGCGGTCAAGGTCGCCTCGGCGGGCCGTTGTTCAGGCGGCCGGTGAGCCCGCCGGCTGCCGGGAGGTGACCAGGTCGCCCAGGCGGGCCCGTCCGCCGTCGAACGCGGTCAGCACCCAGACCCCGTCGGGCAGCAGCGCCATCGAGTGCTCCACGTGCACCGCCATCGACCGGTCCCGGGTGACCACGGTCCAGCCGTCGGCCAGCTCCACGGTGCGGGGCGAGCCCATGGTGATCATCGGCTCGATGGCGAGCGCCAGGCCCGGCACCAGGCGTGGGCCCTTGCCCGGCCGGCCGTGGTTGAGCACGTGCGGGTCCTGGTGCATCTCGGTGCCGATGCCGTGCCCGCCGTAGCCGTCGACGATGCCGTACCGGCCGCCCTTGCGGACCGCGTTCTCCACCGCATGCGAGATGTCGGTCAGCCGGCCCCTGCCGCTGGCGGCGCCCCGCGCCGCGGCGGCGATCCCGGCCCACATGGCGTCCTCGGCCACCTCGGCCATCTTCAGCAGCGCCGGGGCGACCTCGCCCACCCCGACGGTGATCGCCGCGTCGCCGTGCCAGCCGTTCAGCACCGCGCCGCAGTCTATGGAGATCAGGTCACCGTCGCGGAGCACCTGCTGCGCCGACGGGATGGCGTGCACCACCTGCTCGTTGACCGACGAGCAGATCGAGGCGGGGAAGCCGTGGTAGCCCTTGAACGAGGGGGTCGCCCCCGCCTCGCGGATCGTCGACTCGGCGATCGCGTCCAGGTCGGCGGTGCTGACCCCGGGCGCGACGGCCTCCCGCATCCGACGCAGGGCCTCGGCGACCACCAGGCCGGCGGCCCGCATCTTCTCGACCTGGTCGGGGGTCTTCAGCTGGATGTCCAGCTGGGGACGGCGCATGGAGCGGTTACCTTTCGTTGCCGGACAGCGATCAGCGGGGCACGTCGCACGTACCCCGCTGTTCGCACTCTATCCGCCGGATCCCGGCAGGACCTCAGCCGCCGTACGACCGCAGCGCGTCGATGGCGCGGACCGTGACGTCCTCCACCGGCCCGGTGGCGTCGATCCCGACCAGCTTGCCCTGGGCGCCGTAGTAGTCGACCAGCGGCGCCGTCTTCTCGGCGTACTCCCGCAGGCGGGCCGCTATGGTCTCCGGCTTGTCGTCGTCCCGCTGGAACAGCTCGGCGCCGCAGCGGTCGCAGATGCCCTCGCGGGTCGTGGCGTCGAACTCGACGTGCCAGATCTTGCCGCAGCCCCGGCAGGTGCGCCGGCCGGAGAGCCGCCGGATCACCTCGTCGTCGTCGACGACCAGCTCCAGCACCAGGTCCAGCGCGGTGCCGAGGTCCGCGAGGAGCTTGTCCAGCGCGGCGGCCTGCGGCGTCGTACGTGGGAAGCCGTCGAGCAGGAAGCCCTCGGCGGCGTCCGGCTCGGCGAGCCGGTCCCGGACCATGTTGATGGTGACCTCGTCGGGGACCAACTTGCCGGCGTCCATGTACCGCTTGGCCTCAACACCCAGCGGCGTACCCTGCGAGACGTTCGCCCGGAAGATGTCACCGGTCGAGATCTTCGGCACCGAAAGGTGTGCGGCGATGAACTCCGCCTGTGTGCCCTTGCCCGCGCCCGGCGGGCCAACCAGAACGAGTCGCATCTACCGCAGGAACCCTTCGTAGTTCCGCTGCATGAGTTGGCTCTCGATCTGCTTCACGGTCTCGAGACCGACGCCGACCATGATGAGCACAGCGGTGCCGCCGAACGGGAAGTTCTGGAACTGCTGGCTGTTCAGCCAGATGAAGAAGAAGTTCGGCAGGATCGCGATGATGCCCAGGTAGAGCGCGCCCGGCAGGGTGATCCGGCTGAGGATGAAGTCGAGGTACTCGGCGGTCGGCTTGCCGGGGCGGATGCCCGGCACGAAGCCGCCGTACTTCTTCATGTTGTCCGCGACCTCAGTCGGGTTGAACGTGATCGACACGTAGAAGTACGTGAAGAAGATGATCAACAGGAAGTAGATCGCGATGTGCTCCGGCGCGCTCGCCTTCACGATGTGGTTCTGGATCCAGGCCTGGGTCTTGCCCGGGTTGGTCTGGTCGAAGAACTGGAGCGCCAGCGTCGGCAGGTAGAGCAGCGAGGAGGCGAAGATGACCGGGATGACACCCGCCTGGTTGACCTTCAGCGGAATGTAGGTCGAGGTGCCGCCGTACATCCGCCGGCCGATCATGCGCTTGGCGTACTGCACCGGGATCCGGCGCTGCGCCTGCTCGATGAAGCAGACCGCGGTGATGACCAGCAGGACCAGAACGAGGACGAGGGCGAACTTGCCCCAACCCTCGCTGGTCTTGATCTTCCAGCCCTCGCTGGGGAGCCGGGCGGCGATCGAGGTGAAGATGAGGACGGACATGCCGTTGCCGACGCCGCGGTCGGTGATCAGCTCACCGAGCCACATCACCATGCCGGTGCCGGCGGTCATCGTCATGACCAGGACCGACAGCGTGAGCCAGTTCGGGATGCCGGTGCCCTCGGGCACGATCGGGAACTGGTCGCAACGGTTCTGGAACAGCTGCCCGGAGCGGGCCAGCGCCACGAAGGCCGACGACTGGAGGACGCCCAGGCCGAGGGTCAGGTAGCGGGTGTACTGGGTGATCTTCGCCTGGCCGGCCTGGCCCTCCTTGCGGAGCTGCTCCAGCCGCGGGATGACCACCGTCAGCAGCTGCAGGATGATCGACGCGGTGATGTAGGGCATGATGCCCAGCGCGAAGACCGAGAGCTGCAGCAACGCTCCCCCGGAGAAGAGGTCCAGCAGGTTGAGCACGCCGGTGCCCTGGCCCTGCATGATCTCGAGGCACTTCTGCACGTTGCCGTACGAGACGCCGGGGCTGGGCAGAGTGGCGCCGAGCCGGTAGACCGCGATGATGCCTACTGTGAACAGCAGCTTCTTGCGCAGGTCAGGCGTACGGAACGCACTGAGAAAGGCGGACAGCAACTTTCTTCCTCCTGCGCGAGGCGGGCCGCCGGTGATCCGTGGCGGGGCGGGGTGGGTGCCGGGCGAGCGCCCGATATCCATAGCTGGGAAGGGACTCTAACAGCCCGCTCCCGGTCCGGGCAGATGTGCCCGGCTACATAAAACGAATCCGATGTTACCTGGCGCACACAGGCCCAGGAGACCATGGTGCCCGCCCAGTTGCAGACAACTGAGCGGGCGCCATGGTTCGTGCCCTACAGCTCGGTGGCGGAGCCACCGGCGGCGGCGATCTTCTCCTTGGCCGACGCGCTGAACGCGTGCGCCGAGACCTGGAGAGCCACACCGCCGAGGTCGCCGGTGCCGAGGACCTTGACCGGCTGGCCCTTGCGGACCGCGCCGGCGTCGACCAGCTCCTGCGGGCCGACCTGGCCGCCGTTCGGGAAGAGCTCGGCGAGCCGGTCCAGGTTGACCACCTGGAAGACGACCTTGAACTTGTTCTTGAAGCCCTTCATCTTCGGCAGGCGCATGTGGATGGGCATCTGCCCACCCTCGAACGCCGCCGAGATGTTCTTGCGGGCCTTGGAGCCCTTGGTACCGCGACCGGCGGTCTTGCCCTTGGACGCCTCACCGCGACCCACCCGGGTCTTCGCGGTCTTGGCGCCCGGGGCCGGGCGCAGGTGGTGAACCTTGATCGTCATTACTCGACCTCCTCGACCTTCACGAGGTGGTTGACCGCGAAGATCATGCCGCGAATCTCGGGCCGGTCCTCCTTGACCACCACGTCGTTGATCCGCTTCAGGCCGAGCGAACGCAGCGACTCACGCTGGTTGTGCTTGGCCCCGATCTCGGACCGGAGCTGGGTGACCTTGAGACGTGCCATCAGGACGCCACCCCCGCCCGCGACGCCAGCATCGCCGCCGGCGCGACATCCTCGACCGGCAGACCACGACGGGCCGCGACCTGCTCCGGGGACTCGAGGCCCTTCAGAGCCGCCACCGTGGCGTGCACGATGTTGATCGGGTTGGACGAGCCGAGGCTCTTGGAGAGCACGTCGTGGATGCCCGCGCACTCCAGCACGGCGCGCACCGGCCCACCGGCGATGACACCCGTACCGGCCGAGGCCGGCTTGAGCAGCACCACACCGGCGGCGTCCTCGCCCTGCACCGGGTGCGGGATCGACTTGCCGATCCGCGGCACCTTGAAGAAGTGCTTCTTGGCCTCCTCGACACCCTTGGCGATCGCCGCGGGCACCTCCTTGGCCTTTCCGTAGCCCACGCCGACGGTGCCGTCGCCGTCGCCCACGATCACCAGGGCGGTGAAGCTGAAGCGACGACCACCCTTCACGACCTTGGCGACGCGGTTGATCGCGACGACCCGCTCGAGGTGCGGGGTCTTCTCGACGGGCGCGTTTCCGCGGCCGCCCTCACGGCGGTTGTCGCGGCGACCACCCTCGTTGCCACCGGACCCGCCGCCACGGCGCTGTTGACCTGGCATCAGCAGCCTTCCTTATCTCTCGTGACGGGGTTTCTAGAACTCGAGCCCGGCTTCGCGGGCGGCGTCGGCAAGCGCGGCGACCCGCCCCGCGTACCGGTTGCCACCGCGGTCGAAGACGACCTTCGAGACGCCGGCGGCCTTGGCACGCTCGGCGAGCAGTGCGCCGACCTTGCCGGCCAGGGCGCTCTTGTCGCCCTCCGTACCGCGCAGCGAACCGTCCAGGGTCGAGGCCGACGCCAGGGTGTGACCCTTGGTGTCGTCCACGATCTGGGCGACGATGTGCCGCAGGGAGCGGGTGACGACCAGGCGGGGACGCTCGGCGGTGCCGCTGACGTTCTTGCGGACCCGGAAGTGCCGGCGCGCACGCCCGACGGCCCGCTTGGCGGCGACGCCGCGGCGACGCTTGAGCAGCGTGGCGCTCACTTCTTACCTGCCTTTCCAGCCTTGCGGCGGATGACCTCGCCCTGGTACTTCACGCCCTTGCCCTTGTAGGGCTCCGGCGGGCGGATCTTCCGGATGTTGGCGGCGATCTCGCCGACCTGCTGCTTGTCGATGCCGGCCACGTGGAACAGCGTCGGCTTCTCCACCGTGAAGGTGATGCCGTCCGGGGCCGGGACCAGCACCGGGTGCGAGAACCCGAGCGCGAACTCCAGGTCCTTGCCCTTGGCGGTGACGCGGTAACCGGTGCCGGCGATCTCCAGGCTCTTGCGGTAGCCCTCGGTCACACCGACGATCATGTTGGCGACCAGGGTACGGCTCAGGCCGTGCAGCTCCTTGGCCTTGCGCTCGTCGTTCGGCCGGTTGACGTGCAGCTGGCCGTCCTCGCCCCGCTCCGCCGTGATCGGCTCGGCGAGCGTGTGCGACAGCTCGCCCTTCGGGCCCTTGACCTTGACGGTCTGGCCCTCGATCGTGATGTCGACGCCGGAAGGTACCGGGATCGACTTACGTCCAATACGCGACATTTCTACCTGTCTCCCGTTACCAGACGAAGGCGAGGACTTCCCCGCCAACGCTCCGCTTGCGGGCCTGCCGGTCGGTGAGCAGCCCCTGGGACGTCGAAATGATCGCCACGCCCAGCCCGCCGAGCACCCGCGGGAGCCCGTCCGACTTGGCGTACACCCGGAGACCGGGCTTGGACACGCGCTTGATGCCGGCCAGGCTCCGCTCGCGGTTCTGGCCGTACTTCAGCTCGACGACCAGTCGCTTGCCGACGGCGCCCTCCTCGGGCTCCTCGACCAACCAGGTGGCGATGTAACCCTCGGCCTTGAGGACCTCGGCGATGTTCGCCTTGATCTTCGAGTAGGGCATCGTCACCCGGTCGTGGTACGCCTGGTTGGCGTTCCGCAGACGCGTGAGCATGTCTGCGATCGGGTCGGTCATCGTCATGAAATTCGTCAACCTTTCTCGCCGGGGTTCCCCGGGCTGGGCCCGGGGCCTACGGCGAAGAGACAGTTCAGCTGACGCGCGGAGCGCGCCGGGCTATTACCAGGAAGCCTTGGACACGCCGGGCAGCTCACCGCGGTGGGCCATCTCCCGGATGCACACCCGGCAGAGACCGAACTTGCGGTAGACCGCCTTCGGACGCCCGCACCGCTGGCAGCGGGTGTACGCGCGAACCGAGAACTTCGGCTTCGCGGCCGCCTTGATGATCAGCGCCTTCTTGGCCATCTCAGTTCTCCTTGAACGGGAAGCCCAGAAGCTTGAGCAGCGCCCGGCCCTCGTCGTCGGTCGTGGCGGTCGTGACCACCGTGATGTCCATGCCCCGCTGGCGATCGATCTTGTCCTGATCGATCTCGTGGAACACCGACTGCTCGGTCAGACCGAACGTGTAGTTGCCGTGCCCGTCGAGCTTGCGCCCGTCCAGACCGCGGAAGTCGCGGATACGCGGCAGCGCGATCGACAGCAGCCGGTCCAGGAACTCCCACATCCGGTCGCCGCGCAGGGTCACCTTCGCGCCGATCGGCATGCCCTCACGCAGCTTGAACTGCGCGATGGACTTGGTCGCCCGCCGCACCAGCGGCTTCTGGCCGGTGATGGTGGCCAGGTCGCGGACCGCGCCGTCGATCAGCTTGGCGTCCCGAGCGGCCTCGCCGACACCCATGTTGACGACGATCTTGACCAGCCCGGGCACCTGCATGGGGTTGCCGTACTGGTGCTGCTCCTGCAGCTGCGCCACGATCTCGTTGCGGTACCGCTCCTTGAGGCGCGGCATGGTCTTGGTTTCGGTAGCCGTGGTCATCACAGGTCCTTACCAGTGCTACGCGCGATGCGGACCTTCTGGCCGTTGTCGTCGATCCGGTACCCGACGCGCGTCGGGTTCCCGTCGGAGTCCAGGACCTGCACGTTGGAAACGTGGATCGGGGCCTCCTGGGTGACGATGCCACCGGTCTTGGCGCCACGCTGGGTGGTGCTGATGCGGGTGTGCTTCTTGACCCGGTTCACGCCCTCGACCAGGACCTTGTCCTGCCGCGGGTAGGCCACGATGACCTTGCCCTTGGCACCCTTGTCCTTGCCGGCGATGACGACGACCGTGTCGCCCTTCTTGACCTTCACGGTCACAACACCTCCGGCGCGAGGGAAATGATCTTCATGAACCGCTTGTCCCGCAACTCCCGACCCACTGGGCCGAAGATGCGGGTACCACGCGGGTCCCCACCGTCCTTGATGATGACGGCGGCGTTCTCGTCGAAGCGGATGTACGAGCCGTCCGGCCGCCGCCTCTCCTTGGCGGTGCGGACGACGACCGCCTTGACGACGTCGCCCTTCTTGACACCGGCACCCGGGATCGCGTCCTTGACCGTGGCCACGATGACGTCGCCGATGCTCGCGTAGCGCCGACCGGAGCCACCGAGAACCCGGATGCACAGGATCTCCCGGGCACCCGTGTTGTCGGCGACGCGCAGTCGCGACTCCTGCTGAATCACGTCTATCTCCTATGTCTGCCGGTTCTCCGGCCGCCCCGGGGGCGGCCGGAGCCTGGCGGAACCTGCGCCCGACCGATACCGGCCGAGCTCGAGCCTTCGCTACTTGGCCTTCTCGAGGATCTCCACGATCCGCCACCGCTTGGTGGCGGAGAGCGGCCGGGTCTCCATGATCAGGACCCGGTCGCCGATACCGGCCGAGTTCTGCTCGTCGTGCACCTTCAGCTTGCTGGTCCGGCGCATGATCTTGCCGTACAGCGCGTGCTTGACCCGGTCCTCGACCTCGACCACAACGGTCTTTTCCATCTTGTCGCTGACCACGAGGCCCTCACGCACCTTACGGCGGGCCCGCGCGGCGGCGGTGGTGTTCTCGCTCATGATGCAGTCACCTCAGTCGGCGCGGCCGAGAGACCCAGCTCGCGCTCACGCATGATCGTGTAGATCCGGGCGATCTCCCGACGGATGATCTGCAGCCGCCGGTTGTTGTCCAGCTGCCCGGTTGCGGCCTGCACGCGGAGGTTGAACAGCTCCGCCTTGGCCTCGCGCAGCTTCGTGACCAGCTCCTCCTCGGAGAGCTCACGCAGCTCGGAAGCCTTAACGTCCGCTGCCATCAGGATTCACCCACTTCGCGCGTAACAATGCGGCACTTCATCGGGAGCTTGTGGATCGCGCGACGCATCGCCTCTCGCGCGATCTGCTCGTTGGGGAAGGACATCTCGAAGAGAACCCGCCCCGGCTTGACGTTGGCGACCCACCACTCGGGCGAGCCCTTACCGGAACCCATCCGCGTTTCCGCCGGCTTCTTGGTCAGGGCCTGGTCCGGGAAGACCGTGATCCAGACCTTGCCGCCACGCTTGATGTGACGGGTCATCGCGATACGCGCCGACTCGATCTGGCGGTTGGTCACGTACGCCGGCTCGAGAGCCTGGATCCCGAACTCGCCGAACACCACCCGGTTACCGCCCTTGGACGCGCCGTGGCGGTCGGGGTGGTGCGGCTTGCGGAAGCCCTTCGGGGGCTTGCGCGGCATCAGCATCTGTCAGCCCTCCTGCTGCGTTTCTGCCGCGGCGGCGACGGCGGAAGCATCCACCGGCTCGCCGCTCGGCGTCTCGGCCTGCTGAGCGATGGTGGTCGCAGCAGCCCGGCCGGCCTCGGTGCCACCGGCGGTCGTGCCAGACGAACCCGACCGGCCACGGCGCGGCCGCTCGGGGCGGTCGCCGCGGTCACGGCGCGGACGGGACGGACCGGCCTCGGCCGGAGCCTCCCGGCCCGGGACGGCGTCGCCCTTGTAGATCCAGACCTTCACGCCGATCCGGCCGAAGGTGGTACGGGCCTCGAAGAAGCCGTACTCGATGTTGGCCCGCAGCGTGTGCAGCGGGACCCGGCCCTCGCGGTAGAACTCGGTGCGGCTCATCTCGGCGCCGCCGAGCCGACCCGACACCTGAACCCGGATGCCCTTGCAGACCGGGTTCTTCATCGCCGACTGCATGGACTTGCGCATCGCCCGACGGAAGCTGACCCGGCTGGAGAGCTGCTCAGCGACGCCCTGGGCGACCAGCTGCGCGTCCGACTCGGGGTTCTTCACCTCGATGATGTTCAGCTGCACCTGCTTGCCGGTGAGCTTCTCGAGCTCGCCGCGGATCCGGTCGGCCTCCGCACCCTTACGGCCGATGACGATGCCCGGCCGGGCGGTGTGGATGTCCACGCGGACCCGGTCGCGGGTGCGCTCGATGTCGACCTTGGAGATGCCGGCGCGCTCGAGGCCCTTGGACATCATCCGGCGGATCTTGACGTCCTCGCCGATGTAGTCCTTGTAGAGCTTGTCCGCGAACCAGCGGGACTTCCAGTCGGTCGAGATGCCGAGCCGGAATCCAGTGGGGTGAACCTTCTGACCCATTACTCGGCGCCCTCCGTCTTGCTCTCCGTCTCAGCGGCCTCGGCCTGCTTCGCCGGGGCGGCCTTCTTCGCCGCGGACTTCTTCGGCGCGGCCGGCGCGACCGCCTCGACTGCCACGGTGATGTGGCAGGTGCGCTTGCGGATCCGGTACGCCCGGCCCTGCGCCCGCGGCCGGAACCGCTTCATGGTCGGGCCCTCGTCGACGAACGCCTCGCTGACGAGCAGCGCGTCGGGGTCCAGCCGCTCGTTGTTCTCCGCGTTGGCGATCGCGCTCGCGAGCACCTTGTACACCTGCTCGCTCGCAGCCTGCGGCGCGAACTGCAGCACCGTGAGCGCCTCCTTCGCGGGCAGGCCGCGGACGAGGTTGACCACCCGGCGCGCCTTCATCGGCGAGATGCGCACGTGCCGCGCAACCGCCCGCGCGCCCGGAAGCACCGGAGCGTCGCCCTTTCCTGGCATCGCTGTAACCCCTTGTTCCTCTATCCGTATGCCCGCGGCGTCAGCGCCGACGGCTCTTCCGGTCGTCCTTCTCGTGACCCTTGAACGTGCGGGTCAGCGCGAACTCGCCGAGCTTGTGCCCGACCATCGCCTCGGTCACGAACACCGGGACGTGCTTGCGTCCGTCGTGCACGGCGATCGTGTGACCCAGCATCTCCGGGATGATCGTCGAGCGCCGCGACCAGGTCTTGATGACGTTCTTCGAGCCCTTGTCGTTCTGCGTCTCCACCTTCTTGAGCAGGTGGTCGTCGACGAACGGGCCCTTCTTCAGGCTGCGAGGCATGTCTTATCTCCCTCAGCCGCGCTTACGCGTGGCGTAGCGACGGCGGACGATCAGCCGGTCACTCGGCTGGCCCTTACGACGGGTGCGGCCCTCGGGCTTACCCTGCGGGTTGACCGGGTGGCGACCGCCGGAGGTCTTACCCTCACCACCACCGTGCGGGTGGTCGACCGGGTTCATCGCGACACCACGGACGGTCGGGCGCCTGCCCTTCCACCGCATCCGGCCGGCCTTGCCCCAGTTGATGTTCGACTGGTCGGCGTTGCCGATCTCGCCGACGCTGGCGCGGCAGCGCACGTCGACCCGCCGGATCTCACCGGACGGCAGGCGGAGGGTCGCGTACGCGCCCTCACGGCCGAGCAGCTGGATCCCGACGCCGGCCGAGCGGGCCAGCTTGGCGCCACCGCCCGGACGAAGCTCCACGTTGTGGATCGTCGTACCGACCGGGATGTTGCGCAGCGGCAGGTTGTTACCCGGCTTGATGTCAGCGCCCGGGCCCGACTCCACGGCGTCGCCCTGCTTCAGGTCCTTCGGCGCGATGATGTACCGCTTCTCGCCGTCGGCGTAGTGCAGCAGCGCGATACGCGCGGTGCGGTTCGGGTCGTACTCGATGTGGGCGACCTTCGCCGGCACGCCGTCCTTGTCGACCCGCTTGAAGTCGATCAGGCGGTACTGCCGCTTGTGGCCGCCACCGTGGTGCCGGGTGGTGATCCGGCCGTGGGCGTTGCGTCCGCCCTTCTTCGGCAGCGGAGCCAGCAGCGACTTCTCAGGCGTCGACCGGGTGATCTCGGCGAAGTCGGCGACGCTGGAGCCACGCCGGCCCGGCGTCGTCGGCTTGTACTTACGGATAGCCATTGTCTACACCCCTCAGCTGACCGGGCCGCCGAAGGCCTCGATACGGTCACCGTCAGCGAGCTTCACGATCGCCCGCTTGGTGGCCTTGCGCTGACCGAAGCCGGTCTTGGTGCGCTTGCGCTTGCCCTCGCGGTTGAGCGTGTTGACCGTCAGGACGCGGACGTTGAAGATCTGCTGGATAGCGATCTTGATCTCGGTCTTGTTGGCGTCCGGGTGCACCAGGAAGGTGTACCAGTTGCGGTTCAGCTCGCTGTAGCTCTTCTCCGAGACGACCGGCGCGACGATGATGTCGCGCGGATCGGCGATCGTGCTCACTTGCCACCCTCCTCGGTGGTCTCGGCGGGAACGCCCAGGAACTCGTCCAGGGCCTCCTTGGTGAAGACCACGTCGTCGGCCACCAGCACGTCGTACGTGTTGAGCTGGCCGGCCTCGATCAGGTGCACGCGCGGCTCGTTGCGCAGCGACACCCAGTTCAGCTCGTCGATGCTGCTCAGCACGACCAGGACCCGACGGGCCTCGGTGAACTTGGCCAGCGCGGCCAGAGCGGCCTTGGTCGACGGCTTCTCGCCCGAGACGAACGCCTCGACGACGTGCACCTGGCCGGCGCGCGCCCGGTCGGAGAGGGCGCCACGCAGGGCGGCGGCCTTCATCTTCTTGGGGGTGCGCTGGCTGTAGTCGCGCGGGACCGGGCCGTGCACCACGCCACCGCCGGCGAACTGCGGCGCGCGGATCGAGCCCTGCCGGGCCCGACCGGTGCCCTTCTGCTTGTACGGCTTCTTGCCGCCACCGGCGACCTCGCCGCGGGTCTTGACCTTGTGCGTGCCCTGCCGAGCGGCCGCGAGCTGACCCACCACGACCTGGTGCATCAGCGCGAGGTTCGCCTGGACGTCGAAGATGTCGGCCGGCAGCTCGACGGAGCCGCTCTTGGCGCCTTCGACGTTGAGGACGTCAACGGTGGTCACTTGGCCGCACCGCCCTTCTTCACCTTGGTCTTGGCCGCGGTACGCACCAGGACCAGCGCGCCCTTGGGGCCGGGGATGGCACCACGGACGAGCAGGAGGTTGTTCTCGGTGTCGACCGCCTGGACGGTCAGGTTCTGGACGGTGTAGCGAACGCCACCCATCCGGCCCGCCATCCGGGTGCCCTTGAAGACGCGACCCGGGGTGGCGCAGGCGCCGATGGAGCCCGGCGAGCGGTGCTTGCGCTCGACACCGTGGCTGGCGCGCAGACCGTGGAAGCCGTGCCGCTTCATCGGGCCGGCGTAGCCCTTGCCCTTGGTCTTGCCGGTCACGTCGATGGTGACCCCGGCCGGGAACTCCTCGACCGTGACCTCCTGGCCCAGCGAGTAGTCCGCGGCGTCGGCGGTGCGCAGCTCGACGATGTGCCGGCGCGGCGCGACGTCCGCCTTCGCGTAGTGCCCGCCCAGCGGCTTCTTGACCTTGCGCGGATCGATCGTGCCGTAGGCGAGCTGGACCGCGGAGTAACCGTCCTTCTCGGCGCTACGAACCTGGCTGACGACGCACGGGCCGGCCTGAACCACGGTCACCGGGACAACTCGGTTGTTGTCCCAGACCTGGGTCATGCCGAGCTTTGCGCCCAGGATCCCCTTTACTTGCCTGTCCATTTGTCCGGTCCCTACAGCTTGATCTCGATGTCGACGCCAGCCGGCAGGTCGAGGCGCATGAGCGAGTCGACCGTCTTCGGAGTCGGGTCGATGATGTCGATCAGCCGCTTGTGCGTGCGCATCTCGAAGTGCTCGCGCGAGTCCTTGTACTTGTGCGGCGAGCGGATAACGCAGAAACGGTTGATCTCCGTGGGCAGCGGCACCGGGCCCGCGACCTGCGCCCCGGTACGCGTCACCGTCTCGACGATCTTCCGCGCCGAGGAGTCGACGACCTCGTGGTCGTAGGCCTTGAGCCGGATGCGGATCTTCTGTCCCGCCATGGTGGCTTCTGTTCCTTCTCTCGATGCCGCTGTGTTGCGGGCGCCTGTACCGGCTGGTACAGGCCCACTTCGCCGACCCCCGCGGTCGGGCGTGTCGCGCCCTCGGGCCAGGCTCCGCCCCGGGACTCCGGAGCGATTCTCAGACCACACGGTGGGTCAAGACGCCGATCGCATCACAGCGATCTGGACGCCGTGCGAGGGTGGTTGACCGCCAGGGGCGATCAACCACCCTACGCGCGATTGTTGGTCTCCCGGAGGTCCAGCATTCACCGGACGCAGGTGACCAACCGTCGTTACGCAACCTGACTAGTATGCCGTACGACCGACGGCAACGCTAATCGGGGTTACCTAGCTCACTTGATGATCTTGGTGACGCGACCCGCGCCGACCGTACGACCACCCTCGCGGATCGCGAACTTGAGGTTCTCCTCCATGGCGATCGGCTGGATCAGCTTCACGGCCATGGTGGTGTTGTCGCCCGGCATGACCATCTCGGTGCCCTCGGGCAGCGTGACGACGCCGGTGACGTCCGTGGTCCGGAAGTAGAACTGCGGACGGTAGTTCTGGAAGAACGGGGTGTGCCGGCCGCCCTCCTCCTTGGAGAGGATGTAGACCGTCGCCTCGAACTCCGTGTGCGGGGTCGTGGTGCCCGGCTTGACGACGACCATGCCGCGCTCGACGTCCTCGCGCTTGATGCCGCGCAGCAGCAGACCGACGTTCTCACCCGCGCGGGCCTCGTCGAGCAGCTTGCGGAACATCTCGATGCCGGTGCAGATAGTCTTCATCGACTTCTCGCGGATGCCGACGATCTCCACCTCCTCGTTCGGCTTGAGGATGCCGCGCTCAGCGCGACCGGTGACGACGGTGCCACGACCGGTGATCGTGAAGACGTCCTCGATCGGCATGAGGAACGGCTTCTCGGTCTCGCGCTCCGGCTGCGGAATCGCGGCGTCGACGGCGTTCATCAGCTCCATGAGGCGGCCGGTCCACTCCGGGTCGCCCTCGAGTGCCTTCAGCGCCGAGACCCGGACGACCGGCAGGTCGTCACCCGGGTACTCCTGCGAGGAGAGCAGCTCGCGGACCTCGAGCTCGACGAGCTCCAGGAGCTCCTCGTCGTCGACCATGTCGCTCTTGTTGAGCGCCACGACGATGTACGGCACACCGACCTGACGGGCCAGCAGCACGTGCTCGCGGGTCTGCGGCATCGGGCCGTCGGTCGCCGCCACCACCAGGATCGCGCCGTCCATCTGGGCGGCACCGGTGATCATGTTCTTGATGTAGTCGGCGTGACCGGGGCAGTCGACGTGCGCGTAGTGACGCGCCTCGGTCTGGTACTCGACGTGCGAGATGGAGATCGTGATGCCGCGGGCCTTCTCCTCCGGCGCCTTGTCGATCTGGTCGAACGGCGTGTACGGGTTCAGGTCCGGGTACTGGTCGTGCAGGACCTTGGTGATGGCCGCCGTCAGCGTCGTCTTACCGTGGTCGATGTGACCAATGGTGCCGATGTTGACGTGCGGCTTAGTCCGCTCGAACTTCGCCTTCGCCACTGGTGTCCTCCTGTGGACTTCTTGGTTCGTACGCCCCGGCGCGCCGATTGGCGCTTAGGACTCTGTCGACAGCCTTTCCGACCTGGCGGCCGGAGAGCTTGGTGGGTTCTGCGGCGATGAAGCCTACAGGCCCGGTCTCACGCAACCCGACCGAGGTGGCCGCGGGCGGGGAGTCCCTCCCGCGACCGACCTCGGATCATCGAATCAGCTCGGAGTGAGCGTCACTCACCCGTTGCCTTGGCGATGATCTCCTTCGCCACGCTCTGCGGAACCTCGGCGTAGGAGTCGAACTGCATGCTGTAGCTAGCCCGGCCCTGGGTCTTCGACCGCAGGTCGCCGACATAGCCGAACATCTCCGACAGCGGCACCAGGGCCCGGACGATGCGAGCGCCGTGACGCTCCTCCATCGCCTGGATGATGCCGCGCCGGGAGTTGAGGTCGCCGATGACGTCACCCATGTTCTCCTCAGGAGTGGTGACCTCAACAGCCATCATCGGCTCGAGCAGTGCGGGGTCGGCCTTGCGGGCCGCCTCCTTCATCACCATCGAGCCGGCGATCTTGAACGCCATTTCCGACGAGTCGACCTCGTGGTACTGGCCGTCCAGCAGCGTCAGCTTGACACCCACCAGCGGGAAGCCGGCGAGGATGCCGTACTGCATCGCGTCCTGGGCACCGGCGTCCACCGACGGGATGAACTCCCGGGGGATACGGCCACCGGTGACGGCGTTCGCGAACTCGTAGGTCGGCGAGTCGTTGTCCAGCGGCAGCGGCTCGATGCTCACGATCACGCGGGCGTACTGGCCGGAACCACCGGTCTGCTTCTTGTGGGTGTACTCGACCTTCTCCACCTTGCGGCGGATGGTCTCGCGGTACGCCACCTGCGGCTTGCCGATGTTGGCCTCGACGTTGAACTCGCGGCGCATCCGGTCGACCAGGATGTCCAGGTGCAGCTCGCCCATGCCGGAGATGACCGTCTGACCGGTCTCCTCGTCCAGCTTGACGCGGAAGGTCGGGTCCTCCTCGGCCAGCCGCTGGATGGCGGTGCCGAGCTTCTCCTGGTCGGCCTTGGTCTTCGGCTCGATGGCGACCTCGATGACCGGCTCCGGGAAGGTCATCGACTCCAGGATGACCGGCTTCGCCGGGTCGCACAGCGTGTCACCGGTGGTGGTCTGCTTGAGACCCTGCACCGCGATGATGTCGCCAGCCCTGGCGGAGCTGCGCTCCTCCCGCTTGTTGGCGTGCATCTGGTAGATCTTGCCGACGCGCTCCTTGCGGTCCTTGGTGGAGTTGACCACCTGGGTCCCGGACTCGACCACGCCGGAGTAGACCCGGACGTAGGTGAGCTTGCCGAGGTGCTTGTCGGTCTGAATCTTGAAGGCCAGGCCGGCGAAGGGCTCCGAGGTGGACGGCTTCCGCTGCAGCGGCGTCTCGCCGTCGGTCGCGGTGCCCTCGATGGCCGGGATGTCCAGCGGCGACGGCAGGTACGCGACGACCGCGTCGAGCATCGGCTGGATGCCCTTGTTCTTGAAGGCGGTGCCGGTGAAGACGGGGTTAGCCTTGCCGGCGATGGTGGCCCGGCGGATGGCGGCCTTGATCTCCTCGACGGAGATCTCCTCGCCCTCCAGGTACTTCTCCATCACCGCGTCGTCGACGTCGGCGAGGGTCTCCAGCAGCTTCTCGCGCCACTCGGCCGCGGAGTCGGCCAGGTCGGCCGGGATCTCCTCGATCGCGTAGTCCTCACCCTTCTGGGTCTCCCCGCGCCAGGTGAGGGCGCGCATCTCGATCAGGTCGACCACGCCGATGAAGTCGGCCTCGGCGCCGATCGGGATCTGGAGCACCAGCGGGGTGGCGTTGAGCCGGTCGATCATCATCTGCACGCAGCGGAAGAAGTCGGCGCCGGTCCGGTCGAGCTTGTTGACGAAGCACATCCGGGGGACGTTGTACTTGTCGGCCTGGCGCCAGACGTTCTCCGTCTGCGGCTCCACCCCGGCAACGCCGTCGTAGACCGCGACCGCACCGTCCAGCACCCGCAGCGACCGCTCGACCTCGACCGTGAAGTCGACGTGACCGGGCGTGTCGATGATCTGGATCGTGTGGCCCTTCCACTCACACTTGGTGGCAGCGGAGGTGATGGTGATACCACGCTCCTGCTCCTGCTCCATCCAGTCCATGACGGCACCGCCCTCGTGGACCTCACCGATCTTGTACGTGATACCGGTGTAGAACAGGATCCGCTCGGTGGTCGTGGTCTTACCGGCATCGATGTGCGCCATGATGCCGATGTTGCGTACGTTGGCGAGCGCGTCTGCGGCGGCCACTTCAATCCCTACTTATCGTCGTCCCGACACAACTGGTGGCGGTTCCGGCGCCGGTCCGGCGCCGGAACCAGGGTGTTACCAGCGGTAGTGCGCGAAGGCCTTGTTGGACTCGGCCATCTTGTGCGTGTCCTCGCGCCGCTTGACGGCGGCACCCAGACCGTTGCTCGCGTCCAGCAGCTCGTTCATCAGCCGCTCGACCATGGTCTTCTCACGACGGGCCTTGGAGTACGTCACCAGCCAGCGCAGGCCGAGCGTGGTCGCCCGGGCCGGACGGACCTCCACCGGCACCTGGTAGGTGGCGCCACCGACCCGGCGGCTGCGCACCTCCAGCGTCGGCTTGACGTTGTCCATCGCCCGCTTGAGGGTGACGACCGGATCGGTGCCGCTCTTCTCGCGGCAGCCCTCCAGGGCGGCGTACACGATGCGCTCGGCCAGCTGACGCTTGCCGCGCAGCAGGATCTTGTTCACCAGCTGGGTGACCAGCGGCGAGTTGTACACCGGGTCAGCGACCAGCGGCTTCCGCGGAGCGGGTCCCTTACGCGGCATGTCAGCTCTTCTCCTTCTTCGCGCCGTAGCGGCTGCGCGCCTGCTTGCGGTTGCGGACACCCTGGGTGTCCAGCGAGCCGCGGACGATCTTGTAGCGCACGCCGGGGAGGTCCTTCACCCGGCCGCCGCGGACGAGCACGATCGAGTGCTCCTGCAGGTTGTGACCGACGCCCGGGATGTAGGCGGTCACCTCGATCTGGCTGCTGAGCTTGACACGAGCGACCTTGCGGAGCGCCGAGTTCGGCTTCTTGGGGGTGGTGGTGTACACGCGGGTGCACACACCGCGCCGCTGAGGACTGCCCTTCAGCGCCGGGGTCTTGGTCTTGGTCGTCTTGGCCTGGCGGCCCTTTCGGACCAACTGTTGGATCGTGGGCACCGGGTCTCTCCGCTCCCTTCGGCCGCTGTCGCGACCGCACTGTCTGCTCGTAGCCGCCTGATGGTCGGCTCTCCTACATTCCGGCCAGGACCACCTGACGGAGGTCCCGACACCCGCGGTCGGGCGTGTCGCCCGGATCACGGTCCCGGTGCCGTCGCTCGCGCGCGCACCGGATTGTGGTCGCCGGCACGCGGTGAACCGTGCGCCGGGTCTTGGACTGTGTCGTGGGGCCGCTCGATCGCCGAATGAACCGGATCCCACGCACGCACCAGTTGCCCGGGCAGGCCCGGGCACAAGGGGAAAGACTACCTACCACAGCCTCGCAGGTCAAAACGGAATGGTCCGGGGGATCTCGAACCCCGGTCGGCCTCGCCGTCGTGCCTGCTCACCCGTGCTGGCACCTACAGCTCCAAGTGTACCGGCTGCCCACGGAAGCGGCCCCTCGCCCCTGCCGCGACGGCCGTCACGCGAACTGCAGCAGCAGCGCCACCGCCAGGCCCAGCAGGCAGAGCAGCAGGCCCACCGCGCCACAGCTGATCCCCGCTGTGGCCAGCCCCCGCCCGGTGAACCGGATCGCCGGCGGCGGCGCCGCCCGCCGGATCTGCCGCCGGGCCAGCAGGCCGGCGACGATCGCGGCCGCCCCGGCCAGCGCACCCGGCACCGTGAACGCCCCGGCCGCCCAGGCCCCCCCGTACCGCGCCGCCCCGACGCCGAAGCAGACGACCAGCAGCGACACCAGGATCGAACCCGCCCCGGCCACCAGCGAACCCACGGCGGGACCGGAGGTCACCGCCGGCACGTCGAGATGGACCACCCCGAAGGGCGTGCCCGGCACCGGATCGACCCGCCTGGGCGGTCTGGGCGCCTCCTGCGGCGGCGGAGGCAGCGGCCCCGGACCGAGCGGCGACGGCGGCGGCCACGCGCCGGCCGGCGTCCCACCGAGGTACGCCCCGGTCGGCACCGGGTACGGCCCGGAAGGCTGGCCCGGGCCCGTCGGCGGGAGGTGCTGTCCCGGGTACCCACCGGCCGGCTGGCCGGGGTACGCCGGCGCGGGCTGCCCGGGGTACGGCCCGGACGGCGGCAGCGGCGGCGGCGCGTACCCGATGGGGGCGGCCTCCGGCGGGGTACTGGCGCTCTGGTCCGACCGGTCGCCGCCGGCGGCCCCCTGCGGCGACCAGGGCGACAGCTCCGGCCCGGCGCTCGCGCCGCCGGGCGGGGCCGCACCTGCGGGGCCGGGCGCGCCCGCCTGCGGGGGCCCGGCGGGCTGCCCGCCCGGGTCGGCTCCCGACGGCGGCGCCGGTTCCGTCACGTGATCCTCCTGTCGACATGCCAGATCCCTCGCCACGCGACGGACACCGGCCAGGCTACCGTCGGCGCGCACCGCCCCGCAGGGCGCGCACGAGCAAAGCCACGCTCAGTCCACGTTCGGGGCGAAGTCCTGCCCGAACGGGGCGTCCGCCAGCCGGACCACGCCGATCACCACCAGCGTCACCACGGCCACCGCGACCAGCACCAGACCCGTCCAGGCCAGCCGCTCCCCCTGCCGCAGCCAGGCCGCGCCGGTGAGGTAGCCACCCGAGGCGTACGCCTCCCGCCGGGCCTGGCGGGCCAGCTGGAGCGCCACCGTCGCGGGCACCACCCCGCCGACGAACAGTCCGGTCAGCGCCCCGATCAGGCCGAGCGCGAAAACGGCGCGGGCCTTCGTCGCGCGCGCCGGGTCAGGATCGAGCGGGTGACGTGGCGGCTGGTGCGCCACGGGCAGCTGCCCGGGAGCGGTCGTCATCCCCCCATCATGCCCGCCGGCCCGCGCCGGGACCGGGCACCTCCGCCGGAGGAGGTACGACCAGTCCGGAACGCGACGAGGCCCCCGGCGTCAGCCGGGGGCCTCGTCGTTCGTTACTACTTAGCGGTACGACCCGAAGTCGAAGTCGTCCAGCGGCACGGCCTGGCCGCTGGCCGGCCCGAAGCCGTAGTCGGTCTCCGGGTAGCCGGTCATCGAGTAGACCTTGGCCTTCGCCTCCTCGGTCGGCTCGACCCGGACGTTGCGGTACTTGCTGATGCCGGTACCGGCCGGGATGAGCTTACCGATGATCACGTTCTCCTTGAGGCCGACCAGCGAGTCGCTGCGCGAGTTGATCGCCGCGTCGGTCAGCACCCGGGTGGTCTCCTGGAAGGAGGCCGCCGAGAGCCAGGAGTCGGTGGCCAGCGAGGCCTTGGTGATGCCCATCAGCACCGGGCGACCGGCGGCGGGCTCGCCGCCCTCGGAGACGAGTCGGCGGTTCTCCGACTCGAACAGCGCCCGGTCGACCAGCACACCCGGCAGGAACTCGGTCGAGCCGGAGTCGATGACCGTCACCCGCTTGAGCATCTGCCGGATGATGATCTCGATGTGCTTGTCGTGGATGAGCACACCCTGCGAGCGGTAGACCTCCTGGACCTCCTGGGTCAGGTGGACCTGGACCGCGCGCGGGCCGAGGATGCGCAGCAGCTCGTGCGGGTCGATGGTGCCCTCGGTGAGCTTCTCGCCGACCTCGACGTGACCGCCGTCGTGGGTCCGCAGCCGGACCCGCTTGGAGATCTTGTCGTAGACGATCTCCTCGCTGCCGTCGTCCGGCACCACGATGATCTTCCGCGACCGCTCGCCGTCCTCGATCCGGATCCGGCCCGGGGTGTCGGCGATGGGCGCCTTGCCCTTCGGGATCCGGGCCTCGAAGATCTCCTGGACACGCGGCAGACCCTGGGTGATGTCCTCACCCGCGACACCACCGGTGTGGAAGGTACGCATCGTCAGCTGCGTACCCGGCTCACCGATCGACTGGGCGGCGATGATGCCGACCGCCTCGCCGACGTCCACGGTCTTGCCGGTCGGCAGCGAGCGCCCGTAGCACGCACCGCAGACGCCCAGCTTCGACTCGCAGGTGAGCACGCTGCGCACCCGGACCGTCTCCACCCCGGCGGCGACGATCTTGTCGACCCCGATGGAGTTGATGTCCTGACCCCGCTCGGCGACGACGGTGCCGTCCGGCCCCTTGATGTCGTCGGCCAGGGTACGGGCGTGCACGCTGGTCTCGGCGTGCTCGTGCACGACCAGCTTGCCGTCCAGCCGCTCGCCGATCTGCATCGGGATCGCCCGGTCGGTGCCGCAGTCCTCCTCGCGGATGATGACGTCCTGCGAGACGTCCACCAGACGACGGGTCAGGTAGCCCGAGTCGGCGGTACGCAGGGCGGTGTCGGCGAGACCCTTGCGGGCACCGTGCGTGGAGATGAAGTACTCCAGCACGGACAGACCCTCCCGGTAGCTGGCCTTGATCGGCCGCGGGATGATCTCACCCTTGGGGTTGGCCACCAGACCACGGATCGCCGCGATCTGCCGGAGCTGGAGCAGGTTACCGCGGGCACCCGAGTTGATCATCTTCCACAGCGGGTTCTCCTGCGGCAGCGCGGTGTCCATCTCCTTGGCGACCTCGTTGGTCGCCTTGGTCCAGATCTCGATGAGCTCGCCGCGACGCTCCTCGGCGGTCATCAGACCACGCTGGTACTGCTTGTCGATCCGGTCGGCTTCCTTCTCGTACCGCTCCAGGATCTCCCGCTTGCGCGGCGGAGCGATGACGTCCTCCATGCCGATGGTGACTCCGGACCAGGTGGCCCAGTGGAAACCGGCCTCCTTGAGCCCGTCGAGGGTTGCGGCCAGCGCCACCTTCGGGAAGCGCTCGGCGAGGTCGTTGACGATCGCGGAGAGCTGGCCCTTGCGGATCTCGTAGTTCACGAAGCGGTAGCCCTGCGGCAGCGTCTCGTTGAACAGGACCCGGCCGAGCGTGGTCTCCACGGTCAGCGGCTCGCCCTCGACCCAGCCCTCGGGCGCGACCCACCGCTCAGCGCCGGCGCCGTTGTCGACACCGACCACGCCGCGCAGCCGGATCTTGACCGGGGTCTGCAGGTGCAGCTCGCCGTTGTCGAACGCCATCCGCGCCTCGGCGTCCGAGCTGAACGCCCGGCCCTCGCCCTTGCCACCCGAGGTGAGGTGGGTGAGGTGGTAGAGACCGATGACCATGTCCTGGGTGGGCATGGTGACCGGCTTGCCGTCGGCCGGCTTGAGGATGTTGTTCGACGACAGCATCAGGATCCGCGCCTCGGCCTGGGCCTCGGCGGACAGCGGCACGTGCACCGCCATCTGGTCACCGTCGAAGTCCGCGTTGAACGCGGTGCAGACGAGCGGGTGGATCTGGATCGCCTTGCCCTCGACCAGCTGCGGCTCGAAGGCCTGGATGCCCAGGCGGTGCAGGGTCGGCGCGCGGTTCAGCAGCACCGGGTGCTCGCCGATGACCTCTTCCAGCACGTCCCACACAACCGGCCGCTGCCGCTCGACCATCCGCTTGGCGGACTTGATGTTCTGCGCGTGGTTGAGGTCCACCAGCCGCTTCATCACGAACGGCTTGAACAGCTCCAGCGCCATCTGCTTGGGCAGGCCGCACTGGTGCAGCTTCAGCTTCGGGCCGACCACGATGACCGAACGGCCGGAGTAGTCGACGCGCTTGCCGAGCAGGTTCTGGCGGAACCGGCCCTGCTTGCCCTTGAGCATGTCGGAGAGCGACTTGAGCGGGCGGTTACCCGGACCGGTGACCGGCCGGCCGCGACGGCCGTTGTCGAACAGCGCGTCGACGGCCTCCTGGAGCATCCGCTTCTCGTTGTTGACGATGATCTCGGGCGCGCCGAGGTCGATCAGCCGCTTGAGGCGGTTGTTCCGGTTGATCACACGGCGGTACAGATCGTTCAGGTCGGAGGTCGCGAAGCGGCCACCGTCGAGCTGCACCATCGGGCGCAGGTCCGGCGGGATGACCGGCACGCAGTCCAGCACCATGCCGAGCGGCGAGTTGCGGGTGTTCAGGAACGCCGCGACGACCTTGAGCCGCTTGAGCGCCCGGATCTTCCGCTGGCCCTTGCCGGAGCGGATGGTCTCCCGCAGGCTCTCGGCCTCGGCGACGAGGTCCATGTTCTGGACCAGCGCCTTGATGGCCTCCGCGCCCATGCCGCCGGTGAAGTACTCACCGAAGCGGTCACGTAGCTCGCGGTAGAGCAGCTCGTCGGTGACCAGCTGCTTCGGCTCCAGCTTGCGGAAGGTGTCCAGCACCTCGTCGAGGCGGTCGATCTCGCGCTGGGCCCGGTCGCGGATCTGGCGCATCTCGCGCTCTCCGCCCTCCTTGACCTTGCGCCGGACGTCCGCCTTGGCACCCTCGGCCTCCAGCTCGGCCAGGTCGGCCTCGAGCTTGGCGGCCCGCTTCTCGATCTCCGAGTCGCGGCTGTTCTCGGACTGCCGCTTCTCGGCGAGGATCTCGTTCTCGATGGTCGAGAGGTCACGGTGACGCGACTCCGCGTCCACGCTCGTCACGACGTACGAGGCGAAGTAAATGATCTTCTCGAGGTCCTTGGGGGCGAGGTCCAGCAGGTAGCCCAGCCGGCTCGGCACGCCCTTGAAGTACCAGATGTGGGTCACCGGAGCGGCGAGCTCGATGTGCCCCATCCGCTCACGACGGACCTTGGAACGGGTCACCTCGACGCCGCAGCGCTCGCAGATGATGCCCTTGAAGCGAACCCGCTTGTACTTACCGCAGTAGCACTCCCAGTCCCGCTGCGGACCGAAGATCTTCTCGCAGAAGAGCCCGTCCTTTTCCGGCTTCAGGGTGCGGTAGTTGATCGTTTCAGGCTTCTTGACCTCACCGTGCGACCACTGACGGATGTCGTCGGCGGTGGCGAGGCCGATGCGCAGCTCGTCGAAGAAGTTGACGTCGAGCACTATGTCCCCTATGTCGTCGTCTGTACTGCTAGCTAGTGGGTGGGGTCGGGAGCCGGCGAGCCGGCCCCCGACCACTCACCTCAGACCTCTTCGACCGAGCTCGGCTCGCGCCGGGACAGGTCGATGCCCAGCTCCTCCGCGGCCCGGAACACCTCGTCGTCGGTCTCGCGCATCTCCAGGGCCACACCGTCGCTGGAGAGCACCTCGACGTTGAGGCACAGCGACTGCAGCTCCTTGAGCAGCACCTTGAACGACTCCGGGATGCCCGGCTCGGGGATGTTCTCGCCCTTGACGATCGCCTCGTAGACCTTCACCCGGCCGAGGACGTCGTCGGACTTGATCGTCAGCAGCTCCTGCAGGGCGTAGGCGGCGCCGTACGCCTGCATCGCCCAGCACTCCATCTCACCGAAGCGCTGACCACCGAACTGCGCCTTACCACCCAGCGGCTGCTGCGTGATCATCGAGTACGGGCCGGTCGACCGGGCGTGGATCTTGTCGTCGACCAGGTGGTTGAGCTTCAGGATGTAGATGTAGCCGACCGCGATCGGGTCCGGCAGCGGCTCGCCGGAGCGACCGTCGAACAGCTGCGCCTTGCCGGAGGAGCCGATCAGCTGCTTGCCGTCCCGGTTGGGCAGGGTCGACGCGAGCAGACCGGAGATCTCCTCCTCGCGGGCACCGTCGAAGACCGGCGTGGCCACGTTGGTGTCCGGCTCGGACTCGTGGGCGTCGATCGAGCGGAGCTGGCGCTTCCACGCGACGTCGTCGCCCTGGACGCTCCAACCGGTCTTGGCCACCCACCCGAGGTGGGTCTCCAGGACCTGGCCGATGTTCATCCGGGAGGGCACACCCAGCGGGTTGAGCACGATGTCGACCGGGGTGCCGTCCTCCAGGAACGGCATGTCCTCGATCGGCAGGATCTTGGAGATGACGCCCTTGTTGCCGTGCCGGCCGGCGAGCTTGTCACCGTCCTGGATCTTGCGCTTCTGGGCGACGTACACCCGGACCAGCTCGTTGACGCCCGGCGGCAGCTCGTCGCCGTCCTCGCGGGAGAAGGTACGCACGCCGATGACCGTGCCGGTCTCACCGTGCGGCACCTTCAGCGAGGTGTCCCGGACCTCACGCGCCTTCTCACCGAAGATCGCGCGGAGCAGCCGCTCCTCCGGGGTCAGCTCGGTCTCGCCCTTGGGCGTGACCTTGCCGACCAGGATGTCGCCGGGGACGACCTCGGCGCCGATCCGGATGATGCCGCGCTCGTCGAGGTCGGCGAGCATCTCCTCGCTGACGTTCGGGATGTCGCGGGTGATCTCCTCGGGGCCGAGCTTGGTGTCCCGGGCGTCGACCTCGTGCTCCTCGATGTGGATCGAGGTGAGCACGTCCTGCTGCACGAGGCGCTGCGACAGGATGATCGCGTCCTCGTAGTTGTGGCCCTCCCAGCACATGAACGCCACGAGCAGGTTGCGCCCGAGCGCCATCTCGCCCTCGTCGGTGCACGGACCGTCGGCGATGACCTGACCGGCCTCGACGCGGGCGCCCTCGAAGACGACCGGCTTCTGGTTGACGCAGGAGCCGGCGTTGGAGCGGCGGAACTTGTGCAGCAGGTACGTCCGGCGGTGGCCGTCGTCCTGGTGGATGGTGATGTAGTCGGCGCAGAGGTCCTCGATGACACCGCCGACCTCGGCGACGACCACGTCACCGGCGTCGACCGCGGCCCGGTACTCCATGCCGGTGCCGACCAGCGGCGACTCGGCCTTGACCAGCGGCACCGCCTGGCGCTGCATGTTCGCGCCCATCAGGGCCCGGTTGGCGTCGTCGTGCTCGAGGAACGGGATCATCGCGGTCGCGACCGAGGTCATCTGCCGCGGCGACACGTCCATGTAGTCCACGGCGCCCGGCGCGACGTCCTCGGTCTCGCCGCCCTTACGGCGGACCAGGACCCGGTCCTCGGCGAAGGTGCCGTCCGCCTTCAGCGGAGCGTTGGCCTGCGCCTTGACGAACCGGTCCTCCTCGTCCGCGGTCAGGTAGTCGATCTGGTCGGTGACCCGACCCTCGACGACCTTCCGGTACGGCGTCTCGATGAAGCCGAACGGGTTGACCCGGGCAAAGGTGGAGAGCGCGCCGATCAGGCCGATGTTCGGGCCTTCCGGCGTCTCGATCGGGCACATCCGGCCGTAGTGGGACGGGTGCACGTCACGGACCTCGAAGCCGGCCCGCTCCCGGGACAGACCACCCGGGCCGAGCGCGCTCAGCCGCCGCCGGTGGGTCAGGCCCGCCAGCGGGTTGGTCTGGTCCATGAACTGGGACAGCTGCGACGTGCCGAAGAACTCCTTGATCGCCGCCACCACCGGGCGGATGTTGATCAGGGTCTGCGGCGTGATCGCCTCGACGTCCTGCGTGGTCATCCGCTCGCGGACGACCCGCTCCATCCGGGACAGGCCGACCCGGACCTGGTTCTGGATGAGCTCGCCGACCGTACGCAGGCGCCGGTTGCCGAAGTGGTCGATGTCGTCGGCCTCGTAGCCGTCCTCACCGGCGTGCAGCCGGCAGAGGTACTCCACGGTGGCGACGATGTCGTCCTCGGTGAGCGTGCCCGTGGTGATCGGGACGTTCACTTCGAGCTTCTTGTTGAACTTGTAACGACCGACCTTGGCGACGTCGTACCGCTTCGGGTTGAAGAAGAGGTTGTCGAGCAGGGTCTGGGCGTTCTCGCGGGTCGGCGGCTCGCCAGGGCGGAGCTTCCGGTAGATGTCGAGCAGCGCCTCGTCCTGGCCGGCGATGTGGTCCTTCTCGAGCGTGGTCATCATCAGCTCGGACCAGCCGAACCGCTCGCGGATCTGCTCGGCCGACCATCCGATGGCCTTGAGCAGGACCGTGACGGCCTGCCGGCGCTTGCGGTCGATACGGACGCCGACCGTGTCGCGCTTGTCGATGTCGAACTCCAGCCAGGCACCCCGACTCGGGATGACCTTGACGCTGGAGAGGTCGCGGTCGGAGGTCTTGTCCGGCTGCTTGTCGAAGTAGACGCCCGGGGACCGGACGAGCTGGCTGACCACGACGCGCTCGGTGCCGTTGATGATGAAGGTGCCCTTCGGCGTCATCATCGGGAAGTCACCCATGAACACCGTCTGGCTCTTGATCTCGCCAGTGGTGTTGTTGGTGAACTCCGCGGTCACGAACAGCGGCGCGCAGTAGGTCAGGTCCTTCTCCTTGCACTCCTCGATCGAGGCCTTGACCTCGTCGAAGCGCGGAGCCGAGAAGGAGAGCGACATGGTGCCGGAGAAGTCCTCAATGGGACTGATCTCTTCGAGGATCTCCGCGAGACCCGAGCGTGCGTGCGGGTCGTCCGCCGATCGGCCCTGCCAACCCTCGTTGCCGACGAGCCAGTCGAAGGACTCGTTCTGGATGGCGAGGAGGTTGGGGACCTCGAGGTGTTCGGTGATCCTGCCGAAAGAAACTCGGCGGGGAGCGAAAGCGCTCGACGTACGACTGGTCTTCGCAGGGCGGGAAGCTGCCAAGATGCGTCCTTCCGAGGACCGGTGCTGCAGAACGGCTGGTACGCGTGCACTCCAATGACCCCACCAGAAGTATCCGTAAACGGACATTTCCGCGCAGGGGTCAAGACGGAAGGCAGCGCAAACTAGCAGTGTAGCCGAGAGGCTAACCGCTGTCCAGCCCACCCCGCAGGTCGTCGCGGAACGCGCCTCGGGACCCCGGGAAAAACCGGGTCTGCCGGGCCGCTCGGAACGCGTCGTTCCTGCCGGGCCGCTCGGGTGCCGCAGCCGATGGTGCTGCCGCTGCCATTACCCAAGAGGTGGCCGTCGCAAGCGCGGAGGTCTTGCTGGTGTCAGCGTGCCTGGGAGTCCGGTGCCGCGTCAAGGGCCGCTGTCGGGTCGCCGCCCTCTTTCCCACCACAGGACCACCGCCAGGCACCCGTGGGGCCCGTACGCCGGGCGTCGGACGTCCTGCTCACGCCGCAGCCACCGGTAGCCACCAACCACGGCGGGCGGTGATCCGGTCCCGGATCACCGCCCGCCGCGATGCGGTGTGCCGCGGCTCACGTGAGCCGGGCGCGCGCCTGGTCGTACCTCAATTACTTGAGGGTGACCTTGGCGCCCTCGCCCTCGAGCTTGGCCTTGGCCTTCTCGGCGGTCTCCTTGTTGACCTTCTCCAGGACGGCCTTCGGCGCGGCCTCGACCACGTCCTTGGCCTCCTTGAGGCCCAGGCCGGTCAGCTCACGCACGACCTTGATGACCTGGATCTTCTTGCCACCGTCAGCCTCGAGGACGACGTCGAACTCGTCCTTCTCCGGCTCGGCCTCGGCTGCGGCGCCACCCGGGGCGGCGGCGGCCATCGCGACCGGGGCCGCAGCGGTGACCTCGAAGGTCTCCTCGAACTGCTTCACGAACTCGGAGAGCTCGATCAGCGTCATCTCCTTGAACGCGTCGAGCAGCTCGTCGGTGCTGAGCTTCGCCATGTCTGGCGTCCTTTCCTCAATCTGTTAGGTAAGAACTAGGTGCGCCGGGAGGCCTCAGGCCGCCTCGGCGCCCTCCTTCTCGCGCTTGTCCTGCAGGGCGGCCGCCAGACGGGCGGTCTTGGAGAGCGGAGCCTGGAACAGGGCCGCGGCCTTGCTCAGGTTGCCCTTCATCGCGCCGGCCAGCTTGGCCAGCAGCACCTCACGGGACTCCAGGTCGGCGAGCTTCGTGACCTCGGCCGCGGAAATGGCCTTGCCCTCGAAGACACCGCCCTTGATGACGAGCTTCGGGTTGGCCTTCGCGAAGTCGCGAAGCCCCTTCGCCGCCTCGACGACGTCGCCCGAAACGAAAGTCAGCGCGGTAGGACCGGTGAACAGCTCGTCGAGGCCGGAGATGCCCGCCTCGGTCGCGGCACGCTTCGCCAGCGTGTTCTTCGCGACCGTGTAGGTGGTCTCCTTGCCGAGCGAGCGCCGCAGCTGGGTGAGCTGGGAAACCGTCAGACCACGGTACTCAGTCAGCACCGCAGCGCCCGCGTTACGGAAGCTGTCGGTCAGCTCAGCGACGGCCGTGGCCTTGTCGGCCCGGATCGGCTTGTCCGCCATGTCCCTCCTCTCTCGTTGCTCGAGGCTGGTCGCCGTCGGCAGGCCGGGAGGGCCTGGGACGGCGGCGGAGGATCACGACAACGAGAAAAGCCCCGGCGCAGGGCGCACGGGGCGAGGGCCGGCACGATCACCATGGTCGGCGGACCACGGGAAGAGCCGATTTTCGCTTGCCGCCCTGCGCGGGTCGCCCGTCATCGCGGGACCTTCGACCGTGCCGGAGCACGGTGACCAGCGGTCTCTGGGTGGAACTTCGCCACCAGGTTACGCCACGCGGTGGTGAGCACCAAATCGCCCCCCACGTGCGCCCGGTCACTCCCGGCGGCCGACACCCGTCACGGTCGGCGCGGCGACGCCGGACACGCCCCCATCACGGGCGGACCCGGCGTCGCCAGGCGTAGCCGGCCAGGGCCACCGCGGCCCAGGCCAACGCCCCCGCGCTGAGCAGGAGCGCCGTCGAGGCGGCCAGCGGGCCGGTCAGCGCCCGGGCGGTCGCCATCACCGGCGGCACCAGCCAGGGCACCACCGAGCCGCTCAGGCCGAGCACCAGGGTGCCGACCGCGCCCAGGGCCAGCACCGCGACGCGTAACCGGCGCTGCCGGTGACCGCCCGGCTGGCCAGGGCGCCGAGCGCCACCGCCGCCGGCAGAGCGAGCAGGTGGGCCCAGAGCCCGAGGGCGAGGCCCGCCGCCAGCGACCGGTCGCCCGACCCCACCGGGCCGGTCACCCCGCCCACCAGCCAGGGGAGGAGCATCGCGACGGCCACCGTGCCGAGCCCGGCCACGGTCGCCGCCAGCAGACCGGCCGCGCGTTCCCGGGCCGGGCCGACGACAACCACGGCCAGCCGGCGCTGCACGTCCGGCTCCACGTCGAGCAGGATCCTGGTCTGCCAGGCCAGCACCGGGAAGAGCACCACCGCGGAGACGGCGTACGCCTCCGCCGGCTGGGCCCGGCCGCCGCCGTACAGGACGCCGAGGGCGAGCAGGCCGGCAAGCAGCGGCGCCAGCGCCCGTCCGGTACGCAGGAAGCCGGCCAGCCGCAGCCGCGCCAGCGCGGTCACCGGGACGCCTCCCGCGCCGGGCCACCCGCTGCGGCGCCTCCTCCCGGCGCCCCGTCAGCCCGCCCCACCCCGACCGGCCCGGCGTCTACCGGCCCGGCGTCTACTGGCCCCGCCTCGGCCGGCCCGATCCGGGCCGGTGCGTGGTCGACCGGACGGTGCTCAGGTGACGCGGCGTCGGGCGGGGCGGCATCGGGCGACGCGGCGTCGGGTGACGCGGCGTCGGGTGACGCGGCATCGGGGCGTACCCGGAGGACATGGTGGCCCTCGGCGCGCAACCGGGCGACGGCGCCGGCCACCCGCGCGGCCGGTACGGCTAGCTCGACCACGGCCATCGGCTCCGCCCCGACGGACGTCTCCTCGGTCACCGCGCCGTCGGCCACCGTCCAGCGCCGGGCGCCCGGCAGTCGGACGGTCTCCCCCCGGTGGTCGCTGAGCAGCACCGACCCGCCGGCCGCCAGCACCTCGTCGACCAGGGCGGGAACCAGGTCCCGGGCGGCGGCGTCCAGGCCCTCCCAGGGCTCGTCGAGCACGAGCAGGCCGGGCCGGCGGAGCATCACCTGGGCCAGCCCGACCTTCTGCGCGGTGCCCTTGGACAGCTCGGGCAGCCGCACGCCCCGGAACCGGGCCAGGCCCAGCCGCTCGGTCCACTGGTCGGACTCCCGGAGCGCCCCGGACCGGGACAGCCCGGCGACCCGGCCCATCGCGGTGAGGTAGCCCTCGACGGTGAAGGGCTGGTCGGCGGGGAAGCGTTCCGGCACCCAGCCCACCTGGCGGGGCCGGTCGACCACCCGGCCCTGACCCGGTCGGAGCACCCCGGCCGCGAGCTGGAGCAGGGTGGACTTGCCCACGCCGTTGCGGCCGAGCACGACCGCCAGCTCGCCCGGCTCGATCCGGGCCCGCACCGCTCGCAGCACCCACGGGCCGCGCCGGTGATACCGGAGCCAGACGTCCTCCAGCCGCATGCCGCGAGCCTGCCACAGTCGGGCGAACGGAAGGGGCCCCGCCACGAGTCGTGGCGGGGCCCCTTCGCGGGAGTCGTGCTCAGCCCTCGGCCGAGCCCTCCTCCCGGAGGTTCTTCACCAGGTTCGGGTCGACCGGGACGCCCGGGCCCATGGTGGTGGTCAGGGTGACCTTCTTGAGGTACTTGCCCTTGGACGCCGACGGCTTGGCGCGCAGCACCTCGTCGAGGACGGCGGCGTAGTTGTCCACCAGCTGGGTCTCGGAGAACGAGGCCTTGCCGATGATCAGGTGCAGGTTGGAGTGCTTGTCCACCCGGAAGGTGATCTTGCCGCCCTTGATGTCCTGGACGGCCTTGGTGACGTCCATGGTCACCGTGCCCGTCTTCGGGTTCGGCATCAGGCCGCGCGGGCCCAGGATCCGCGCGATCCGGCCGATCTTGGCCATCTGGTCCGGGGTGGCGATCGCGGCGTCGAAGTCCAGCCAGCCGCCCTGGATCCGGGCGACGAGCTCGTCCGTGCCCACCTCGTCGGCACCGGCGGCGGCGGCCTCCTCGGCCTTCGCGCCGGCGGCGAACACGATCACGCGGGCGGTCTTACCGGTGCCGTGCGGCAGGTTGACCACACCGCGGACCATCTGGTCCGCCTTACGGGGGTCGACGCCGAGGCGCATCGCGACCTCGACCGTGGCGTCGAACTTGACGTTGGTGGTGTCCTTGGCCAGCTTCACGGCCTCGGCGGGGGTGTAGAGCTTCGACCGGTCGATGACGTCGGCGGCCTTGCGGTAGCTCTTGCTGCGTGGCATTTCTGACTACTCCTGTGGTCTCTGGCGGGCCGCGGTGACCGCGCGCCCTCCCACGAACTGATCGGGAAAGTGCTGACCGACGTCAGTCGTTGACGATGATGCCCATCGACCGGGCGGTGCCGGCGATGATCTTCGCAGCCTGGTCGATGTCGTTGGCGTTGAGGTCGACCATCTTCTTCTCGGCGATCTCCCGCACCTGGGCCTGACTCACCGAGCCGACCTTCTGGCTCTGCGGCACGCCGGAGCCCTTCTCCACACCGGCGGCCTTGAGCAGCAGCCGGGCGGCGGGCGGGGTCTTCAGGACGAAGGTGAAGGTCCGGTCCTCGTACACGCTGATCTCGGCGGGAACGATGTCGCCCCGCTGAGCCTCGGTCTGCGCGTTGTAGGACTTGCAGAACTCCATGATGTTCACGCCGTGCTGACCGAGCGCGGGTCCCACCGGCGGGGCCGGGGTCGCCTGGCCCGCCTTCAGCTGAAGCGTGAACGTCTTGACGAGCTTCTTCTTCGGAGGCATGTCACTTCCTGGGGCTTGGAACTGGGAAAGGTGCCGGCTGCGGGCGCGCACGGTCAGCGCGATGCGACAGCGACGACGTTCTAGGGTAGCGCAGCGTTCCACCGCCCCGTCCGTCGAGGTCCGCCGAGGTCCGGCGGAGGGGCGGAAACGGGTACGCCGGCGGCGGGCGAGCGCCCACCGCCGGCGACCCGGACGTCAGATCTTGGCGACCTGGTTGAAGTTCAGCTCGACCGGAGTCTCCCGGCCGAAGATCGACACCAGCACCTTGAGCTTCTGCTGGTCGGCGTTGATCTCACTGATCGTCGCCGGCAGCGAGGCGAACGCGCCGTCGGTGACGGTGACCGAGTCGCCGACCTCGAAGTCGAGGACCCTGACCTCGGGCTTGGCCTTCTTCTGCTCGGTCTCGATCGCCGGGGCCAGCCACTTCAGCACCTCGTCGAGGCTCAGCGGCGCCGGCCGGTCGGCCCGGTCGGTCGCACCGACGAAGCCGGTGACCCCCGGCGTGTTGCGCACGCAGGAGTACGACTCGGCGGTCAGCTCCATCCGGACCAGGATGTAGCCCGGGAAGACCTTGGCCTGGACCTGGGACCGCTTGCCGTTCTTGACCTCGACCTCTTCCCGGGTCGGCACCTCGACCTGGTAGATGAAGTCCTCCATGTCGAGGGAGGTGATCCGGGTCTCAAGGTTGGTCTTGACCTTGTTCTCGTAGCCGGCGTACGAGTGCACCACGTACCAGTCGCCGGGGGCGTAGCGCAGCTTCTGGCGCAGCTCGGCGACCGGGTCGTACTCCTCGTCCGGGGCCGGCTCGGTGGTCGGGAATTCCGGCTCGCTGGCGGCCTCGACCGACTCGTCACTGGCCGCCGTCGCCACCGTGGACTGCTCGTCCGTGGTCTCGGCGGTCTCGTCGTACTCAGGCACGCTCGCTCACTTCCGTCACTATCGGCTCAGTCGGCCGGTCAGCTGGGGTTGCCGAAGACCCACAGCACGCCCTTCGCGAAGGCGAGGTCGAGAAGGCCGACGATCGTCAGCATCACCGCGACGAACGTCACCACCACGGCCGTGTAGGTCAGCAGCTCCTTGCGGGTCGGCCAGATGACCTTACGCAGTTCGGCGACCACCTCGCGGAAGAAACGCGCGATGCGGGCGAACAGCCCGACCCGGTCGGTGCGGGTCTTCGGCTTGCTGTCCGCCGACCCGGCACGGGCCCGCGCGCGGGTCGCGGTACCGCCCCGGGAGACCGGCTCGTCCGCGCCGGTGGCGTCGTCGTCGTCGGCCACGTCGTCGACGAGCTCGTCGCGCTCGTCGCGCAGACCCTCGTCGCCGGCGTCCTCGCCGCGCCGCTTGCTCTCGGCCACTTCGCCCTCCGTCGCGGGATGTCGGTCGCACGCCGATGGGCGTACGCGGCGCTGGTCACGCCGGCCGGACCAGCCGTCCCGCGACGGGCCGCGGCCGGCGGACCGGACGAAGGGGCCCGATGCCTCGGAACCACCCCGCCGATGCCACCACCACGGGCCGGACGCCGCCGGTTGGCGGCGCGACCCACGGGAACGGTCAGGCCTGAGGCGCAGGGGTGACAGGACTTGAACCTGCAGCCTGCGGTTTTGGAGACCGCTGCTCTGCCAATTGAGCTACACCCCTGTGCGGCAACGCTCGCCCCGCCCGGCCAAGAGGGCCGAGCAGGGGTCACTTGCCCCACGGCGGACCAGTGTACGGGTAGTCCCCCGACTTTCCCAACCGGTACCGCCCATCACGTATCGGTCAGCGGTCGGCGGGGGTCCGGACGGTCGCCCGGGCCTGCGAGAGGACCTTGTCCCCCAGGCAGGTGGCGGTCACGTCGAGCCTGGTCAGGCCCTCCTCGGTGACCTCCTTCACCACCGCGTTGACCTCGATCTCGGTGCCCTGGTCGTCGTCCGGGACCACCACCGGCCGGGTGAACCGGACGCCGAAGTCGACCACCGCGTCGGGCGCGCCCGCCCAGGTGGTGACCGCGCGGCCGACCAGCGCCATGGTGAACATCCCGTGGGCGATCACCCCGGGCAGGCCCACCTTGGTGGCGGTCCGGTCGCTCCAGTGGATCGGGTTGAAGTCGCCGGACGCGCCCGCGTAGCGGACCAGGTCCGCCCGGGTGATCCGGAACGTCTGAGTCGGCAGCTCCATGTCAGGCCTCCCCGCGTACGACGATCTTTGACCAGACGGCGACCACCGGCTCGCCGGCGGTGGTGCTGACGTCGGTGCGGGTGGTCAGGAAACCGTGCCCACCCCGGGTGGTGACGTCTTCGATGGTGTTGACGCAGACCAGCTCGTCCCCGGCCACCACCGGGCGGGTGTACCCGAAGCGCTGGTCGCCGTGGACCACCCGGCTGTAGTCGACGCCCAGCGCCGGGTCCTCGACGATCTGCCGGCTGGCGGCCATCGTGATCACCACAGGGAAGGTCGGCGGGGCGACCACGTCCGGGTGGCCCAACGCCCGGGCCGCCTCCGGATCGTGGTGGGCCGGATCGGTGGCGCCGACGGCGGTGGCGAACTCGCGGATCTTTTCTCGGCCCACCTGATAGGGGGCGGTCGGCGGATAGGTCCGGCCGACGAAGGACGGGTCCAGAGACATGCCGCCGAACCTACACGGAAAGCACGAACGCCGATCCGCGCGGGAGGGGCGGCTGGTGCCGCGCCATCCGTGCGGATCGGCGTCCGGTGAAGCGGGGACAGGCCGGCGATGCCGGCCGCGGGTCAGCGGGTCTCGCGGTGGACCGTGTGCTTGCCGTCCCGGGGGCAGAACTTCTTCAGCTCGATGCGGTCCGGGTCGTTACGACGGTTCTTGCGCGTGATGTAGTTGCGCTCCTTGCACTCAACACACGCCAAAGTGATCTTCGGCCGAACATCGGTCGCCTTCGCCACGGCGGAGTGCCTTCCTCGCTAACGGGTATCAACTACGACGCATCAGCCTACGCGACCAATGCGCGGACATGCAAAGTGGGCGCCAATGGCGCCCGTCCCACCGACCGCCGGGAACGAAGCCCGGTGGACGAGAGTAGCGGTGGCCGGACTTGAACCGGCGACACAGCGATTATGAGCCGCTTGCTCTGCCATCTGAGCTACACCGCCGCGGGCGGGTCCAGCCGGACCCTCTGAGCCCCCTTACGGAATCGAACCGTAGACCTTCTCCTTACCATGGAGACGCTCTGCCGACTGAGCTAAGGGGGCCTGCCCGATCACCCGGAGGGCGTCGCGCAGAGGTAACAGTACATGACCTCATCGCCGAGGTGAAATCGGATCCCCCTCCACCGCGTTTCCGCAGATCAGGGCACGACCCGCAGTCTCGGCGACTCGCCGGCGGAGATCGTCTCCGGGTCCACCTGGGCGCCGAACCAGGCCTCCAGGCGCTCGTACGGCAGCGGCCGGCTGAACAGGAAGCCCTGGCCGATCTCGCAGCCGATGTCCTGGAGCAGCTCCAGGGTCAGCTCGCTCTCCACGCCCTCGGCCACCACAGCGAGGCCGAACTGCTGGGAGAGCGTGACCACCGCGTTGACGATCGCCAGGTCCCCCGGATCGGTCGCCATGCCCTGCACGAAGGAGCGGTCGACCTTGACCTCGTGCACCGGCAGGCGGCGCAGGTGGGCCAGCGAGGAGTCGCCGGTGCCGAAGTCGTCCACCGAGAGCCGTACGCCGAGATCCCGCAGCCGGCGCAGGGTCGGGATCGGCCGGTCGGTGCCGTCCAGCACCCCGGACTCGCGGATCTCGAAGGTGAGTCGCTGTGGCGGGACGCCGTACTCGGTCAACAGCTCGCGTACCCGGTCCGGGAAGTGCTGATCGGTCAGCGTACGCGCGGCGAGGTTGACCGCGACGGCGAGCGGCTGGCCGGTGTGGCTCCAGTCCCGGCTGCGCCGCAGCCCCTCCCGCAGCACCACCTCGGTGAGCCGGCCCAGCTGGCCGGTGTGCTCGGCCACCGCGACGAAGTCCTCCGGGCTCACCGTCCCGTGCGTCGGGTGTTCCCAACGGGCCAGGCACTCGACCCCGATCAGCCGTCGGTCCCGCAGCGTCACCTTCGGTTGGAAGTAGACCCCCAGCTCGCCTTCGTCGAGCGCACGACGCAGGTCGCCGGCGAGGCCGAGCCGGCGCAGCGACCGGGACTCCAGCGCCGGGTTGAACAGCTGCACGCTGCCCGGAACCGACTTGGCCGCCGTCGCGGCCAGGTCGACCCGTTGCAGCAGCGAGGCGGCGTCGCTGCCGTGGTCCGGGTGCACGGCGACCCCGACCGCGGTGTCCACGTCGAGGGTGAGGGCGTCGAAGACCATCTCGTCGCGGATCTGGTCGCGCAGCTGGGCGGCCAACTCCAGCGCCACCTCGGCGTTCTCCAGCCGGAGGGTGACCAGGAACTCGTCCCCGCCGGCGCGGCCCACCAGGGCCGACGAGGGCGCGCAGGCACGCAGCCGCTCGGCCACCTCGACGAGAACCTTGTCGCCCGCGGCGTGGCCGAGGGACTCGTTAACCTGGCGCAGGCCGTCCACGTCGAAGAGCAGCACCGCCACCACCTCGCCGGGCGCGCGGATCTTGACCGCCTCGTCGAGCGCGCCGGTGATCCGCCGGCGGTTGGGCAGCTTGGTGAGCGCGTCGTGGTACGCGTCGTGCCGCAGCCGGTCGACCAGGCGGGAATTCTCCAGGGCGACCGCGGCGTGCGCCGCGACGGTCTCGAAGATGGGGATGTCGCTGGCGGTGAAGTGGCCGACGTCGCTGAGCCGGTTGGCCACCTCCAGGGTGCCGATGACGGCCTGCCCGGAGCGCAGCGGTACGGCGATGACGTCCTTGACGCCGGTGGTCCGCAGCGACGCCCGCAGTTTTTCGTCCCCGCCGAGCCGGACGCCGAGCGCCAGGCTCCGCTGCTGCCGTCGGGTCTCCTCCCGGATCACTTCGGGAGTGGGTGCGACGTCGAGCAGGCCGGAGTTGTCCACCCGGGCGGTCAACATGACCTCAGGGTGCCGGCCCTGGGCGGGCAGCCAGAGGGTGGCGTACTCGGCCTGCATGAGCGCCCGGATCCGGCCGAGCAGGACGTCCACCAGGTTGCCGCTCTGCCCCTCCGCGGTCATCGCCTTGGTCAGCCCGTACATGCCGCCGAGCGTCCGGTGCTGACGGAAGAACTGGGCGTAGGAGCGGTAGACCATGGCCGCGGCGCCGGCGAGCACGGCGATGAGGACCGCCGACCACCAGGTGGTCTTCAGCGCGATGAGCACGACCAGACCGACCACCACATTGATCGTCTGAGTCAGCAGCGGCGGCACCTGGTTCCGCAGCACCCCCGCGCCGGCCTGCCAGCCATGCATGACCGTGATGACCCCCGCCACGCCGACCAGGGTGGCCAGCGTGAAGGTGCTGACCGAGGCGAAGAGCACGCCCCAGGTGCCCGGCCCCACCCCACGGATCGGCGGCAACGCCAGCAGCACCAGCGCGGCGAAGGACGCGGCGGCGGAGGCATTGGCCACGTTGAACGCGAGTTTCGCGAAGCCGAAGCGGTATCGCAGATGGGTGATGAGGGTGGCCAGGGTGTAGGCCAGCACGACCATCAGCGGTGGCAGGAAGTAGAAGGCGAGGACGAGCGGGATCTCGGTGAGTCGTACACCGAAGGACTGCCGGCCGATCACGAAGTTGAGCATCGGCAGGCCGGCCACCACCATGACGGTGAGCAGGACCCCGGCCAGGCGCCACGACCCGAAGGGGTGCAGCCCGAAGGGGTGCGGCGTGACCAGGCCGATCGCGGTGCAGAAGACGACGGCCACGAGGGCCAGCGGCCCCGTGACCAACCAGGCGTGCTCAGCGGGCCGTCGAGGAGACGCCGCTCCGGCCGAGGACGACCGACGATCGGCCATAACACTCCTCATCAGTCACTGGCCGGGGGCCGTCGACGGATCGGCGTCACGCCGCCGCCGGCAGGTGCACCCGACCCGCGACGGACGCCGACGGAGTTAGCGAGCCGGCGGCGTCGTCCAGACGTAGTCAAAGGTCCGCAGCTCGGTGATCCCGTCGCCGAGCAGCGCGGTGCCGAATCCAGCGGCGAGGGCGGCGAGTACGAGCATCACGCTCACCCGCCGGGCCAGTCTTTGACCAGACATTTGTGTGCTCCTGTCGGCAGTTGGGTCGGAGGTGAAGATTCCACGATCGTGCCACAAGCGGGCTGACCCGCAAAGCGCACGGACGGCCGATCAGCATGGTCCGTACCGGCCGGTTGGGACGGTCGACGACAAGTCACCAGACGGGGCGGCCCGCGGGCCTGACCAGCATCCAGATGACGCGCCTTCCGTCTTTAGCCGCGATTGCCTCGTCCACCGCCGAGTTGGACTTTTGCTCCGAGACCCGGCCAGTCAGAAGATCCGGTCAGAAGCCACCGGGCGGGGTACGCCCGGGAGCGACCTCGCCTCTCCCGGCAGGCCGGGGCGCCGGCGCGGCCCGCCGTCGCCCAGGGAGTGCCCGGGCGCGGGGATCGGGCGACCGGCGCTCCGCCGACAGTCGACACATCCGCGACCGTCAGAATCCTCCACACCACCCCGAAGCACCAGCCCCTATCCGACACGGCAGGCGGCAGCTGGTGCAGCTTACCGGTCAGACGTCGACCACCAGACGGACCGCCACCACGTCGCCGACCTTGAGCCCTTCGGCCTCTCGCACGCCCACCTTCACCGGCACGACGTACCGCCGGTCCTTGGGGAACAGCGACGTCGTCCACCGGGTCTCCCCGATCTGGGCCGCGACCGGGATCATGCCCCAGCCGTAGCTCACGGACGCGGACATGGCGTCCAGCTCATGGCAGTCCCCTTCTGGAACGGTGATGAAGTGCCATGGCGCCGGGCCCTTCCAGAACCACACCTCGCCGCTGAACTCCAGGTCCATCGGCTCAGGATAGGAGCGCAACCATCCGGGCGTACGGATGGACCTTGCTGTTCACGAACTCTTCCGCACCTGTTGCGACAAGCACTGGGACGCGCCGGAACCACGTAGTCGGTTTTCAGGTGGAGCCGACGTGTTTCTGCCCCAGGTTCAGGGGTAGGCGACCGCCGTGGCGTTGACACCGAGACCGGCGGCTGGTCCGTGACCGCGGCGGGCCAACCCCTGCGGCTCCCCGACGCGTTCCGCATGGAGCTGCGCCGGGCGTTCCACAAGCCGTTCGACGTTCCTCTCATCGTCGCCGGCAACGGGACTGCCCTTACGCTCGCATGGTTCCTCCTTCCCCCGAGCCTGATCAACCTGCTGTTCACCTTTCATGGACCGCTGGCGTTCCCGGTGGTCCTCGCCGGGTGGATGTACTCCGACGTGCCGGCGACCAACCTGCTCGGCTCCGACGGCCAGCGCAGTATCAGAGTGCTGGGAGACCGGACGGCGCTACGCCATAGGCAGCGTGCCAAGAACCTGGTGCTTTGGCTGCTCGTCTCGCCTCTCGCGGCGGCCATCGCGGTCGCGGTAGGGATCCACGACACGCGACCGTTGGCCACGGTCTTCACCGTGTTGTGGATCGCTGTAGTGCCGCTCGGCGCGCTCGGCGTCGCGGCCTGGCTTGGAGTGTTCTTCCCGTACCACGCGGTTCCCCTGAAACAACGGTGGGTGCACCGCAAGCCGTTCCGCCGCAAGATCGTCCGCTGGCTCATCGTCGCGATGATCCCGTGGATGCTGATACCAGGCCTCGTGTTGCTGATCAGCCTCCCCACCGTCGGGTTGTGGACGGCCACCTACCACAGCTGGCGCGGCCAGCGGATCCCAGAAACCTTGTTCGTCGTCGGCGTGACGATGGGCTGCGCCGTGGCAGTATTGTTCTGGATCTTCGGCGCACGCCTGGGCGCCCGGTTCGCGCAGCGACGCCGGGACAAGCTGGCCAGCTTCCTCGCCGATCCCGATCAGGGTTGACCGGGCCGTGGGAGAGAGCACGGCGCCGCCGGACCCCGACAAGGGCGTCTCTGCACCTGACCGCTACGGCTTGGTCCTCGCGCTGCTGTTGATCAGCTTCCTGCTGACCGCGTTCCTGCCCGGCGAGCGCGCACGTCCCTTGCCGCTGCTGCTCTACCTGACCGCGTTGACATTGGCGCTGCGCAGCGCACATCCGGAGCAACCAGGCTCCCGCCGGCTGTTCTGGGTTCTGGCGGTCGCGTCGGCGGTCGCCGCCATCCTCCTCATCGTGGAGCCAAATCGTGCCGTGCATGGGCTGATCTCGCTGTGGATGGCCGCGATCCTGGCACTAGCGATAGTGTCGGTGGTACGGCGCGTGCTGGCTCACCGGATAGTCACGCTGCAGACGATCTTCGGTGCCCTGAGTGCGTATCTTCTGATCGGCTTCTTCTATGCCGCGCTGTTCTCAGCCGTAGCACAGTTTCAGGGGGCCGCCCTTTTCTCCAACGGACAGCCGGCCAACAACAACACTATTCAATACTTCAGCTTCATCACCATGACCACGGTTGGGTACGGCGACTTCACGGCCGCCAACGAACCCGGCCGCACCCTGGCCGTGTTTGACGCGCTGACCGGCCAGATCTTCCTGGTTACCCTGGTCGCCCGGCTCGTATCTACTTTCGGGGTCGCGCGTCGCGGACAATAGCCGGCTCACGGCGCCGACCCGGGAGGCGATGGGCACCCTCCACCTCAGGGCGGATTTTCGCGAGCTGACCGGTCAGCACCACGATCGCCCGACGCAGCTTCACCCGGCCCTCCGCCGTCCGACTGATCCGACCTACCCGATCGGGCAGACGACAGGGGTCGACAGTGGCCAAGACGGTCATGAGCGACAAACGCCATCCACTCCGCGTAGCCGCCGTTGCGCTCATCGAGTCTTGACCTATGCATTGATCATCTGCTTATGTTGACAGCATGACTGGATCCTTCGCGTCGATGCGCGAACCCACCTACTTCATCTTGGCCGCGTTGCAGGACGAACCCTTGCACGGCTACGCGATCGTCAAGCGGGCGCAGGAGTTGTCCGACGGGCGGGTGCGCCTCACGACGGGCACCCTCTACGCCGCTTTGGACCGGCTCACCCGTGAAGAGATGGTGCGGGTGGCCGAGGAAGCGGTGGTCAACGGCCGGGCCCGCCGCACCTACGAGCTGACCCAGCGAGGTATGTCCGCGCTGCGTGCGGAAGCAGAGCGGATGGCTGCGGCGGCGAGCGTCGTTCGTGACCGTTCCGTCCGCTCGACGACTGCGGCGGCTTGGGTGGTGCCGGCATGACTGAGCTGGAGCGCCGTTACCGGTGGCTACTGCGGGCCTACCCCCGCGCCTACCAGCAGTACCGCGCCGACGAGATGCTCGAAACCCTGCTCGCCACGGCCGACGACGAGCGGCGGCGGCCGAGCCTTCGAGAAGCGGCGGCGCTCGTGGTCGGAGGGCTACGCGCCCGCACCGGCGTTGACCGTCTCGGCTCGCGATCGGCGCTGGGATACTCCGCGCTGCGACTGTCCGCGCTGTCCCTGCTCGTGTACGGCATGACGCTCTGGGCCGGGAGTCCGATCTCATTCTTGGTGACGATGCTGTCGGAGGGTCCGTACAAACCCGACACATGGTGGTACATGCACATTGCCATTCCGGCGCTGCTGACCATCGCTCTTTTCGCTGCGGCGTGGGGTAGCTACCGGCTGGCATTCGCTGCGACGATACTGACCGTGGCCGCGCAACTCTGGTCGGCAAACCCATCGCTCTGGTCGGTTTATAGCCTCCAGAGCGCGATTGTTCCCAAGTTCTGGCCAGCGCTGCTGGCTTCGCTCGCCTTGCTGGGACTGCTCCGCGCACCCCGAACGCCCGTGACCAGACCGTGGGCCTGGCCCGTCCTCGGGGCACTGGCAGTCGTCGCTTTGACGCCGAGCCCGATCAACGGCTGGTCGGACGCACCACTGATGTCCCTGTACGCGTTCGCCGCACTGGCCGTCATCACCGCGCCCATCGATGCACGGATGCCCATCGTCGCCTCGGTGCTTCTCCTGGCGCCAGCCTTGGCGCAAGCCACCTTCGAGCTCTACTTCAAGCAAGCAGGGTGGGAACTAGAAACCTCCATCACCACGATCCTTATCCTCACGGCCGTCATGGTGATCACGCTTGCGGCCGGCACAATTGCAGGCCGCCGCCAAGCCCGCATGTAGACACGGAAGCGTCCCGCCACCAATTCTCGTAGAGAGAGAGCGGCGGGGCGCACCTGTCGCGCCGATAACTCGGGTCGCCCGTCTTCCCACCTGCAACCCCGCCGGCCAATGAACGAATCCACCCAGCTGCGGCCGGCGACGCCGCCTGACGGAACCCGCCTGGCGGCTTCCGTCACCCGATGATCTCGCCGACACGTATGCGACACGGCCAGCGAGATCGAGCGGGCTGGAGCGGGACTGAGTGAGACTCACGAAAGAGGCCCTTGACCGGCGTTCGCGCTGGTCAAGGGCCTCTTTCTGCACCTGGTGGCGGGTAGAGGATTCGAACCTCTGAAGCTTTCGCGACGGATTTACAGTCCGCTCCCATTGGCCGCTCGGGCAACCCGCCAGGGCGTACCACCGCACTCGCGCGCGGCAGCGGAGCCAAGGATAGCGGTTGCCCCCGGGGCCGCCGCAACCGGGTACGGTCAGGGGGTCGTGCCGCTGGTCACAGCGGGCGACGGTACGTGACTGACCGCCGGACAGCAGGAGCATGAGCATGGCAGCGAACCCGTCGTTCGACATCGTGAGCAAGGTCGACCGCCAGGAGGTCGACAACGCACTCCGCCAGGCGGAGAAGGAGCTCGCGACGCGGTTCGACTTCCGCGGCACCGGCGCGGAGATCTCCTGGTCGGGCGAGGAGGCGATCAGCCTCCAGGCGGAAACCGAGGAGCGGGTCCGGGCCGCGCTGGAGGTCTTCAAGGAGAAGGTGATCAAGCGGAACATCTCGCTGAAGTCGCTGGACGCGGGCGACCCCCGCCCGTCGGGCAAGATCTTCAAGATCGACGCGAAGGTGATTCAGGGCATCGACTCGGACAAGGCCAAGGCGATCAGCAAGAAGATCCGCGACGAGGGCCCGAAGGGCGTCCAGGCCCAGATCCAGGGCGACCAGCTCCGGGTCACCGGCAAGAAGAAGGACGACCTCCAGGCCGTCATCGCACTGCTCAAGGCCGAGGACTTCGGCGTCGCCCTGCAGTTCACCAACTACAGGTAAGCAGGCTTCGGCCGGCCTGGTCATCGGGCCGACCACGCCTTGTCACCTGGGCAGACGTCGTCACCAGTGGTCGTCGTTGGTCGCTCCCGATCGACCTCCGACGGCCTGGTGACGGCCTGGACCTGGTCCTCGTCGACCCCCTTGACCCCCAGGCAACCAACACGGCTCGCTGACCTGCATCGCCAAAGGGATCTAGCTGCGGCAACCATCCACCAGAGTCCGTGGACGTCCACCACCGCTCGTGCCCGTCGTCACCCAGGTAGTCACCCACCTCACGCTGTTGCAGGGAGGACCGACAGGCCATGGCGTCTCCGAGCGTGATCCGCCGTCCGTGATGCCAGGAACGTCTGCTCGTGGTGGCCGTGGCGCTGGCCGTTCGTGCCCGCCCATGACCGCTTGGCCTCGTTGTTACCGGCCCATGGATGGCCCGGCATCCGTCTACATTGCGCCGAATGGACCAGCCGTTGCCCCACACCGTTCAGTCGCTTGCGTTCGACCTGCGTGCGCTCGGCATCGCTTCGGGCGACGTCCTGCTGCTGCACTCGTCGAACCGGAGCCTCGGGTTCGTTGCCGGAGGCACCCAGGCAGTTGTGCAAGCGCTGCTGGATGTGCTCGGCCCGGAGGGCACGCTCGTCGTGCCAACCCATACGCCCGAGAACACGGACCCGGCCGGGTGGCAGCATCCGCCTGTCCCGGAGGCGTGGTGGCCCGCGATCCGCGAGCAGGCTCCCGGCTTTGACCCGTTGTGTACGCCGAGCCGATGGATGGGTGTCATCGCCGAGGCGGTCCGCACGTGGCCGGGTGCACTGCGCAGCGATCATCCGCAGGTCTCCTTTGCCGCACTCGGCAGGAACGCTGCGGGCATCGGGGGCGGGCACCAACTCGACGATGCGTTGGGCGAGAATTCACCGCTCGGCGCGGTGTACCGGCTCAACGGCAAGGTGCTACTGCTCGGATGCGGTTACAGCTCCAACACCTCGCTACACCTCGCGGAGCGGAACCTGTCAAGTCAAGTGAGACGTTTTCGTGGTCAGGTGTTCTGTAGATCTGCGGGTTGAGCTGCTGGTTTGTTGATCCACACGGTGTCGGGCAGGGCGGGTGGTCGGGGTCGGCGGGTGAACCGGTCGGGGTGGGCTCGCCAGGCGGCGTCGAGGGTGGCCTGCCGCTGGTCGTGCACGTCGCTGGCGGTGTCGTAGTGCACTGAGGCGGGGGTGTGCAGGCCGATGCCGCTGTGGCGGTGTTCGTGGTTGTAGTAGGTGAAGAACTCGGCGGCGAACTCGCGGGCGTGGTGCAGGGAGTCGAAG
>NZ_JBEYTI010000034.1:0-56659 GCF_040642975.1 Micromonospora sp. NPDC047548 | reverse complement strand
AAAACCTTCATCTCCTGCACAGCACCGCATCAAGTGAGATCCCCTACATCGACCTCACTCTCCGCGCTCGTGGCGCACTTAAACGACAAGCTGAGGCGGCGTACCGGGACTACCCGAGCGACCTGGCGATCGCGCGCATTGCCCCGGCCAGCAGCGTGGAAGGCGGTACGTGGTCGAAAACTCGGCGAAGCTGACGACGAATGCCTGAGTCCGTCGCGTGCGGCTGGGGCCTGTCCAGGCAGCGAAGCGGGGGCGGCCGGGCACACTTCGGGCGGGAACGTTGTTGATCGGAACTCATCCCAATATGGTTCTGTCAACCATATTCCCACCGAAATGGGGACACCGATGAAGGATCAGCAGATTACCCCCAGATGGTCCAGACCGGTCACCTGCCTCGTAGCCATCGTGGCGATGTCGGCGACGATCGCGACCCCCGCAGCTGCCCGATCGACCGACAACCTCCATCCGCTGTGCACGGAGCACGTGCTCGATGTTCGGCTGGCCGACCCGGGCCCGGCGGCGTACCAGCTGTGGGGAAAGTTGTGCCGGCGTCCGGGTTCGGCGCCCAGGGCGGTCCAGGTTCTGCAGCCCGGCGGCACCTACAACCACACGTACTGGGACAGCACTTATCGTGGCGGGATCTACTCCTACGTCAACGCGGCGACCGCGGCTGGGTATGCCACCTTCACCTTCGACAGGATCGGCACGGGCAAGAGCACGATCCCGTCGTACGACACGATGTCGCTCGCCGGTGAGGCGGTCGCCCTGCACGACGTCGTGACCGCGTTGCGGTCCGGCGCCGTGGGCTCGCGGCCGTTCGACCGCGTCATCACAGTCGGCCACTCGTTCAGCTCCGGTGTGGGCGCGGTGGAGGCGGCCCGCTACGGCGACATCGACGGTTACATTCACACCGGGGCGGCCTTTGCCGTCACCGCCACCGCGTTCGATTTCCTGGCGACCGCCAACCACGAGGCCAATCTGGACCCGAAGTTCGCCGGGCGTGGGCTGGACGGTTACCTCACCACCGTTCCCGGCGTACGCGGCTTCTATCACAGTCCGGGGACGTCGAACGCGGAGATCATCGCCCTCGACGAAGCCAACAAGGACATCCACGCCAGCGTCGAGGGCCCGGAGATCGTGGCGTTCGGCTCCCCGCCGACCCCGGCCGACGCTGTCACCCAGCAGGTCACCGTGCCGGTTCTCACGATGCTCGGTGGTGACGACGCCATCTTCTGTGGCGACGACGCCCTTGACTGCTCCAGCGCCGCCAGCGTACGCGCCCATGAGGCGCCGTACTGGCACGCCGACGCGGCCAACGTCGCCTTTGTCGTGCTGCCCGGCGTCGGGCACTCCATCCACCTCAGTACCGCCGAGCCCGTAGCCGCCGCCATCATGCTGGCGTGGTCGTCGCGGATCGCGAAGCCCTGAGACAACGAAGTGCCCCGCGCCAGGTGAGCGCGGGGCACTTGTCGTCAGCGATTGCCGATGAAGCTCTGCGCGGACCCGGACGGGGCCTCCGCTCCGATGAGCTTGGCGAGCAGCTGGCTGGCCGGGTTGTTGAATCTCATCGGCGCGTCCGGCGGGAGCAGGCCGATCTCGATCATCAGGTTTCCGGCGCGGTGCATCAGGATCGCCAGGCGCACCGCGGCCCAGACCTCGTAGTAGTCGAGGTGGTCCACGGTCCGGCCGGAGGCCTGCTCGTAGATCGCGACGACCTGGTCCCGGGTGGGGAAGCCGGGCGGCACGGGAAGCCCGATGCCCTCGGTGTGGTGGCGAAGGATGAACAGCCACCAGCCGAGTTCCATGTCCGGGTGGCCGAGGCCGACCATCTCCCAGTCGAGGATCGCGTTCACGGCGAGATCGTCGCCGAACAGCATGTTGCCGATACGTGAGTCGCCCCAGGTGAGCACCGGCTCGCGCCGGTCGTCGGGCCGGTTGGCGTCGAGCCAGCCGAACCCCGCCTCGATGGTGGGGTTCACCTCGCCGTTGCGGGCCCAGTCGTAGAACTTCCGCCATGTGGCGAGTTCCGCGTCGAAGACGTCGGTGCCCTCCGGCGGAGCCAGGAATCCGAGCCCGAGGCCCTTCCAGTCGACGTTGTTCACGTCGGCGATCGCCTCGATGGACGCCGTGCACAGACGCCGCTGCTCGTCCTCGGACAGTTCGAGCACCCAGCCGGTGGCCGTGAACGGCGGATCGTCCGCGGGCACCCGTCCGGTCGCGCGCGCCATCACGAGGAAGGGAGCGCCCAGCACTGCGGGACTCTCCTCGACCCACCGCACCGCGGGTACCGGGAGTCCGGCGCCGGCCAGCGCGTTCATGACGGCCGCCTCCTTGGCGTGGTCGGTCTCCATGAAGATGGCCGGGCCGTCGGGCGCGATACGGGCGACGAGCTGTTCGCTCGACGTGGTGTCGCCGGTCGACCAGGAGGCGGTGAACAGCACGGACGTGTTCGACATCCCGCTCGCGCTGGGCACGGAGAGATCGTCGATCGACACCGCCGTCGCTCCGGGCACCTGCCCCTGGAACCACTGCCGCAGCGCGTCTCTGATCTCTTGCGGGTCCTTGTTGGCGAGTGCCACGAGTTTCTCCTCTCAGCCTTGAGCGTTTCAGTCTTGGACGTTCTTCGCGCGGGCCTTCATGGCGCGCTGATAGCGGTCGAACCAGACTTCCTGGTAGGTGGAGTACGTGGCCCGCCCGTGCTCGTCCTCCCACCGGTAGACACTGTCGTGCAGCGAGACGTTGGGCCACGCCGGAAGGGGGGCGGTCGCGATCGCCTCTCCGGTGAACCGGTAGATCCGGCCGTCCTCGTCCTCCGCCTCGATCTCCTGGCGCAGCGACGCGAACGTGTGCTGCTGCCGTTCGAGCACATTGCGGCGTACGCGGGTGATCTGCTTCGTCTCGCCGTCGCTGTGCAGCCACGCGAAGTGGTGGGTGGGCGTACCGTCGGGCACCTCGTAGACGCCCGACCACCCGGGGTCGGTGTCCGGGGCCTCGAATCCGACTTGATTGAAGGCCAGATCGGCACCGAAGTACATCGGCGTCCATCCCACGGGCGGCCGGTCTCCACCGCCTTGCGTCTCCTTGCGTACCTGGAGCCAGGACCGGTCGCGTGGCGTGAAGCAGTCGACGTCGTGGCGTACGCCGTGGAGCACCAGTTCGCCGACGCAGTGCATGAACTGCTCGCTGCCGCCGGGGAAGCGCATCGGGTCGTTGTGGAAGTCCTCCTCGCCCGGCATGACGTGACCGCGTGCGAACAGCGGTGTCACTGCGGTCTGGGTCAACTCCAGCTTCGTCTGTCCGTCAGCGCTGGCGTAGCTGACGCGCGCCTCCCGGCCGGGCTCGACGAACTCGATCCGTAGACCGTTCGCCGTGGTGATGGTGTTGGCCTCGACCTCGGGCCATGGCATCGTGATCTCATAGTCGAGATGGCCGATGTCGAGGCTGCTGAGGTTGTCGGTCCCCTGGAAGATCGCGACGCCGCCCTGGCAGAGCGGGAACGCGGGTTGGTAGCGGAGGTACAGGAAGGCGCCGATCTGGGCCGAGGGGATCGAAAAACCAAAATAGTGCGTGTGAATCGTGTGCGGGTCCCAGTGCTGTCCGTTGGGGAGCGGGACGAACAGGTCGGTCTCCGGTGGACGGGTGAGGTGGCTCATCGTGGGTTACCTCGATGTGGGGGCGACGTACCCGGAAAGTCGCCGCAGGACGAGAAGTGCGAGCAGAGCCGACTCCCGGGGCTGTTGTCACGATAGGCAGGCAGACCTGGGACACGGCAAGGTCCCTATCAGGGGGACTGTCCACCGTCACCGCGTTCGCTTGATCGGCGATCGACGAATATATCCAATGTCCAAGCCGTCAGCTGGTCGTCTGCGGCTGTCCCGTGTCGTCCGGGTCGCTGCCGTCGCCATCGGCGTCGTCCGCGTCACCCTCCTCGGTGTCGGTTTCGTCAGCGGCTTCGGCTTCGTCAGCTGAGGACGACCCCGGCGTCTGCCATGGCGGGTCAACCTCCAGCCGGAACACCTCGACGTCGGGATCAACCGACGTGGTCCGCAGCGCGTCGCGCAGCGCGTCGCGCAGCGCGTCGCGGAACTCCTCGACCTCCTCGTTGGTCGACTCCGGGAAGGTCACGATCGCCAGCGGCTGTCGCCGGTCGGCGTCCGGCATCATGTCGACCAGTTCAGCCGCACTGGTGAGCTGCCCGTCGGCCCACACGTACGAGCCTTGCAACACCAGCACGACGTGCAAGGCATCCTCGCGGTAGCGGTCGTCGAGGGTGGCTGCGACGCCCTGGACCGCCGGCTCGTTGTCACCGCCGGGCAGCACCGCCCGCACGTCCGGCTGGGCCGTGCCCCACGGTCTGCCGCGTACGGTCAACGCCAGGCTGATCACCTGCACGCCGGGCTGGCCCGCCCAGCCATCCAGCGGCCCAGCGGCGGGCTGCGTGGCGAACCCGACGAAGTCGCGCCGGATGCCCGGCCCGATCTGTCCCAGTGCGGTCTGCCGGACCTGCTCCCGCAGGTCGTCCCGGAACGCCGCGACGTCGGCGGCGTCGGGATCCAGCTCAGAAACATTGATCATCACCGCCAGCCCGGAGTCGCCCCGCAACTGCAGAGTCGCCGCACGGAAACCGAGTGCCGCGGCCGTCACGGGAAGATCTTCCGACGCGACCGGCCAGCCGAATTCCTGTGCGTACTCGCCGTCCACGTCGTCGCGCCAGCTCAGCGCCGGATGCTGGCTCGCTTCCGCGGTCCCAGTGCCGGGCGGGCGCAGGTTCATCCAGTAGGTTCTGACCTGCGTCAGCGTCTCACCGAAGTCCTCCGAGCCCGCCAGCCGTCCGTAGATCTTGCCGATGTAGGTGTCATAGCCGGCCGACGAGCCAGGAGTCAGCACCATCGTCGGGACGAACATCGACAGCTCCGCGGCGAAAGACTCCACGTCGATATCGGAACCCTCGCCGGTGAGCACCACGACGAACACGCCCGGACTGGCCTCGAACGCCCGGCCCAACGTCGTCGTGAGCGGCAACAGCCTGGCGTACTGTTCGGCGCTCAACCGGCGCCCACCCACCGTGATCTGGCCGTGCTCGATCCCGCCGCTCTCGATGAGCGTCCGGGTGTCGGCGACCTCCGCACGGCTGCCGCTGAGGACGGCCGGGCCCGCGGGCGCGTACCAGCTCGGCGGCGCGATCTGGGCGACGATCAGGCGGTGCGCGTAGGTGGCGAGGATCAGCGGTCCTTCGACGCGCTGGACCATGACGTAGCCGACGACCTCGGGCGATCCCGCGCTCGCCCGAACCTGGTAGGCCGTCAAGCCCGGACCGGCGTGGACCATCACGGGGTTGCCCGTCGCCGCCGGGAGGAAACGGTTGGTGACGACCGTTTCCGGCATGGCGTCGCGCAGTTCCTCGATCCCGGTCGCGGTGGCCGGCAGGTCCAGCAGAATCGCCCCGGACTCGGTCAGCAACCCGCCGTCCCGCAGCGCGGTCCACACGTCGTCGGGTCTTTCGCGGCCGGGATCGGTCACCGAACCCAGGTGCTCCACCGGCTCCGCACCCGCGAAGACCAGCAGTCGACGGCCACCGTCGAGGCTGACGTGACGGCTGCGGTCGACGCGGATCAGGAAGTGCGGCTCCGAACGCTCGACCCGTCGCGCCAGCAGAACGGACCGCCCGGCCACGATCCGGTCGTACTCGGCGTGGGTCACCGCGATGATCGCGTCGGCCCGCGACTCGCCGGCCTCCGCCACCACCTGCGTACGCAGCAGCTCGGTGTCAGGGTGCTCCGGATCCATTCGGTCGAGGTGCATCGCGACCGCCAGCGTGATCGATCCAGCGGTCAGATCCCCGTGTGCGGTCGCGACGGTCCACCCTCCGCCTTCGGCCCGCACGACAACCACCACGCCCGCGGTGACCAGGCTCCGCACGAATCCATGATCGGCCCCGGTGGCCCCGGCCAGCACCACAATCAATGGACGCTGATCGGCTGCGGGCCCGGCGGCCGTCATGGCGAGGAAGCGCTCCGCGCTGACGGCCTCCCGAGCGCCCGTGACCAGCTGGTCGGCTTCCCCGAGCTGGCCTGGTTCCACCACTGTCCGAGCGCGGACGCCTCGCCATGACCGCAGCCAGCTGCGGAGATCCTGATCCTGAGCCGGCCACACGATCACGGTCGACGGCTCGCCCGCCGCCCCGGCGTAGCTCGTCGCGGTCAATCCCGAGTCGTGCCGCAGCAACCACACCGGCCCGTCCTCGGGGATCATCCGCTGGTCTGGCGTGAATCCCCGCGGGATCAGCTGGATGTCCGGCCTCGTCGACGGGCGGACGATCGCGCCTTCGTCCACCGCGCCGATGAGCGGCTCCAGCTGGTCGCGGGCCAGCCCGATTCCGTCGCCAGAAGTCGTCCTGGTCCCCGTGATCTGGGCGAAGGCCGCCGTCTGCTCGTTCCACGGCTGCACCGGCGCAGCGGGCACCAGCTCGGCCGGGCGGAGCCCGTGCGCCCCGCCCGGGGTGCGCCCCCACACCTCGGCCGCGTCGATCAGCCACGTCGGAGGCTGCCCCGCTCCAGGGTCACGAAGGGCAACCGCGTCCAGCGGGAGCTCGACGGGCCTCGCACCTGCGTCCGCGAAGCCGATCGGGCTGGTGCCGATGAAGGCGAGATACCGGCGCGCATCGTCCCGGCGTCGCGGCTCGGTCAGAACCGCGGCAAGATCGGCGGGGAGGGCGAGGTCGACGGTGTCATATGCCCGCTGGCGCAGATGTTGCGGCGTCGCCGCCGACTGCCAGGCCATCCGCAGCAGCCGCGCGGCCCGGTCCAGGTCCGCGCGGTCGGCGGCGTCGCCGGTGCCGGAGTCGCGCCTCGGCGGAACGGCCGTGGCGGCCAGGACCAGGCTCGCCTCGAGCGCGTCTCGCAAGTCGGCAAAGGCTCGTCCCGTGGCGGACCGGTCGAGTACGCGCCATCCGTCGCCGTCACGCAGAACGACGATGACCTGCTGCGTCAACTGCGTCAGCACCGGGTGGTCGGCGGAGACGTCGTCGGCCTGTTCGCTGGGCAGCACGACGATCCGCATGCGGCCGTCGTCCGGCCCGGCGGCCAGCACGGTTGCCGCGTCGTCCGGAAGCGCCCCCTCGCGTACGCCGAGCCAGCTCGCGAGTTCCCAGCCGTACCGGTCGAGGACGGCGACCAGATCCCGCTGCCAGCCGGTGTGCGGTGGGCGTACCACATCAGGGCCTGGCTCGACGTCGTCGAGACCGGACGCCGTCCGCCGACGTGCCTCCCAGTGGCGCCGGAACGTGTCGACCGGATCGATTTCCCGTACCCGCGGCCCGACGAGGCGCCGCCAGTGCCCGGCCTGCACCGCCAGCTCACGAATACGGGCGTCGAACGCCCGCCGGCCGGCGATGATCGCCTCCTCGAGATCGGCGTACGGGCCGGTCGGCACCTCGACGTCGCTGTGGCCGCGGCTGAACCTGGGCACGTGGACGGTCCACCCGCCCGGCCGGCCCCGGACGGCCAGGAACCCTCGCTGGATGATCTGGCCCTCTCCCGTGTCGCCCTGGAGCACGACCGGGCGCACGTCCAGGCCACTCGACGCGTCCGCCGCGAGCGGGACGGCCGCGCGAGTATCGGCCCACGCTCGCCAGTCGACGCCGTTGCAGGTGATTCGGCCGGATTGGCTCCGCAGTGTCGTCACGGGATCGGACGACTCCGGCGGCGCAGGCCGCGCTGCGGACGGCTCCGGCAGGGTGGCGCTGTGTTCGGCGGCCGGCTCCAGTTGCTGGGACAGCGTCTGGCGGACGGCAGGATCCTGGCTCGCCGCCAGCACCTCGCGAAGCAGCTCACGCGCGGAGGACGCCGTCACTTCACGCGTCCCGCCAATGCTCGGAACGTCCGACTGCGATACCGTCGGCAGCGTTCGCCGCGCTTCGGCGGGCAGGACGGCGAAGCGTTCGGACACCAGAGTCTGGTCGCGCGCCGTATCGTCCGTCGCGGCGATCCGGCGCGAGGCGTCAACCGCCGAGATCAGCGCCACCGCCGCGGACAGCGTCGCGTACCGTGTCGTGTGGCTGGAGCCCATCTCGTGCACGATCCAGCCGTTGGCATGCGGCGCCGCTGTCACCACCCACATGTGCCGGCTGAGCTGATTCACGAACGGCGACCCGTCCTGCTCCGCGAGCACCACATCGGGAAGCACCACGAGCCAGGTGCGATGTGGGTCGTCCGCGGCCAGCGGCAGTCGCTGCGCGTACCGGTCGGCGTCCTGGTCGCCGGCCGACGTGGTGCGCAGCTGGTCCCCAACGAGGCGTCCACGCTCCACCACGATCCGGGACGCCTCGGCCCACGGAATCAGTTCGGTCATCCTGGTGAGCTCCTGCTGGAGCCCGTCCGACGGGAAGCGTTCGGCGAGCCGGGCTTGGCGTACCGCACGAATCGCCTGATGAAGCTCGGTGACCGGGCGCCCGCGCTCGCCGAGCAGTTCGGCATCGATCAGATCGACCGGATCACGCTCGCGGTCCGGAACATCGTGCAGAGCGGACACCAGGTCCAGGTCACGAGGGTGCTCGCCGAACGAGCCCAGGTACCTGTGGAGCCCGTTGTCGTGTTCCGGGTCCCAACGGTCGACCTCCGCCGACGTCATGAAGCGGTAGAACGCCAGTTGGGCCATGTCGGTGCTGTCCGTGAGAGGCACGGCAAGCGGCCCGGTCGCGTACCGGTTGAGCCACAGCGAGATCGGCCGATGCCGGTTGTGAGCCACCCCCAGCGTGATCGCCGGAACGGCTCCGCTAGCGGGCAGCGCCACCTCGGCGGCGTCTGCGATGGCCGGCACCCCGGCCCACTCGGGCGTGAAGTCGTCGGAAACCGAGCGGGCAGGCCACAGTCCCAGGAGCAGCCACTCGTTGACCCCGAAACCACTCCCCTGGGCTGGATCGGTCCAGGGCGTGGTGCTCGGGACCCGCAACAGGCGCGGCGGGGCAACCGGCGGTGCCGAAGGCACGGCTTCTTCCGCCGACTCGAGCGCGGTCTCGTAGGAGGGAAGGGCGTCGTAGGAGGGAGCACCGACGGGCAGGCGCCCCTCCAGGTACAGCTGCGCTCGGGCCGGCTGCCGCAGGTCGAGTACCGTCTGGGCCGTCAACGGCTCGCGGCTGGCGACCTTCTTCATCGTGACGTGCGGCACCGAAATGCCGTCGAACTCCAGCAACGCGATCTCCGACGGCAACGACGCGCCCGCGTTCTCCAGCTGCCACACCAAGCTCGCCAGGGCGTCCACGAACGGACCGGCCTGATCCCGCCGATCGATCTGGAGCGCCAGCAGGACCCGGTCGTTCCGGTCCGTTCCGGGCCGGTGGCCGAGAGTGGCCAACGCAATCCAGTCCTCGATGAACTCCTCCAGGGAGAGAGGGTGACCCCCGGCGAGGATTTGTCCGTTCTCGTCGAGGGCACCGAGTATTCCGAAGCCGTACCCCCCGTGTGTCAGCTCGAACCCCCGCAGCGCCTGCCCGCCCCGATACAGCAGGGTGCGTTGTGGGCGAGCGGGATTGGGGTGCGTCGGGTGCACGGGATCGATCAGGTACAACCGGCGTACATCCGTATCAATGGCGGCACCGGACAGTGGATCAAACAGCAGACCACGCCAGTGGATCAGCCGACCGGCCTCGGCAAGACGCACGAGCGCATCGGGCTCCAGCGGCTGCACGGACGCCGGTGGCTGCACGGACGCCAGCGGCGGCATCAGAACTGAAATCGGCTCGCCGGGCGGAATGGGAGACCTGGGCCCCCGTCCGGCCGTGATGATCGGTTCCGGCCCCACGAGGCGGACCGGAACCGGGGTGGCGACCACCCAGCGGCCGTCACCCGCCAGCAGCCTGGCGAAGTCGGTGTCCGATGGCGAGTCCACCTGGGTGATGTCGTCGTCGGGCAGATACCTCAGGTAGCGGCCATCGGGCTGCACCAGCGCCACCCACCGCGACCCGTTCTCGTCGCCGAACCAGATCCGCGTGCCTTCCGGCAATGTCTCGTCCTGCCACAGCCTCGCGGGTGTCGACACCGTGAAATCCTGCTCCTGGGCGAGCGCGTGCGACAGCTGCTGCACCTGATCGTCGACCGCCGCAAGGTCGAAGGCAATCGCGTCGGCCTGCGCCGCCGAGTCAACTCGGGCAGGTTGGCCCGAAGGCCGGGGGCCGGGCGCCAGCATCCACCGCATCGCCCGGTACGCCGCCTCTCCCGACGGCAGCGGAACTCGGGCCGGCGGGTCGGAAGCGGGCCGAGGGTCCTGGGACGGTGCTGCCGTAGGCAGGCCGCTCGGCGTGGTCGTCGATCTACTGTCGTCCTGCTGCTTGAAGTGCTCCAGCAGCGATTCGAGGACAGCGATGCTCTCGTCGAGCGCCTCGGGATCGCCTCCGTCGACAGCGGCCACATACGGAGCCATCTGCTGACGCCTCGCCTCGGTCTCCGGGTTGACCTCGATATAGCTCCGCAGCAGGGTGATCACGATCGCGGCGCGTTCGCGGCGGGTGATTCCCTGTTCGGACGACGATTGAGGCTGCTGCTGGGAAGACCCCGCCATGGGCCCGCCGGGCGACGTGGCCGGAGCCGGGCGGAAGCGCGTCGTCATCTGGGGCGGACTGGTGAGCCCGCGCGAGGGATGTGCGCGCGCCGTTCTCAGAAGCTCCTGCTCATCAACGGTGGTCGCTCGCCCGCCGCCCGCCCCTACGAACCCGGCGAGGGCACTCCTCTCGATCGGCGACCAGTTCGCGGGCCACCGGCCGAGGACGACGAACCTCAGGTGCTGGTGGGTGGAGTTTGGGACCGAGGCGAGGTCAGCGACCACGTCGGCGATCAAGTGGTCTGTTATGAGTACGCCGGGCGCCCCGAGGAAGACGGTGAGAGTGTTCGGATCCGCCGGGTAGCCCATCAGTGCGGTGGTCAGGGCCTGGTTCGCCTGGTGGGTGAAGTACCAGGTGGCCTGCGGCAGTTCCCGGCGCTCGGAATGCGCGAGCCGCAGACCGTGCACGGGGCCCCGCGTCGTCGGCTGATACGCACGACCGAGGCCCGGCGGGTCTACCAGGAGGGGTGCGACCTGCATCGCCCCTTCGTAGCGGAACGTCTGGTGCAGCCGGATGACGCGGCCCCGCTGACCAACCGGTTCGCGGGCGGACACCTGTCCGTCGGCGGCGGTCGTGAACACCTGCACGCGTACGCCGAACGTACGGGCGATCTCGGCGGCGACGTCGTCGGTGAGCACTCCTTCCTCCGCCACGTCGGCGGCGAGCCCGAGGAGGGCCACCTGCTGATCATCGTTGTTGTCTGTTCCCGGCAGCAGCCAGCGCATGCTTTCCCGGAACTGTTCGGCGGTCGTCTCGCCGTATGGATGGCCGGGGCGCAACCCCACCGGCAGTTCCCGGACCGTCCGGTCACCCCCGGCGATGCCGCGGTACACGCCGTTGCCGTCGACTGCCCATGACGGCGAGTCGTAGATCGCGTGACCGACCGCCACCCTGCCGGGAACCGGTGGGAAGTGTGCCACCGCCGGCACCGGTACGCCGGCACGTCGGGTCACGAAGTAGTGCAGGCCGGCCCGATTCACGACGGGGAAATCGGGCTCGTAATGCTCCTCGTCGTCGCCGCGGCCCATGATGGCCCCGTCGTGAAGCACCCGCAGCGTGACAGCGGACCGGTCCAGCTCAGGTCCGCCCAGCTGGCCGGCGAGGCGCAGGACGTTGATGGTGATCGCCGGGTGGAAGTCTCCGTACTCCGGAGCGTAGTCCCCCAGCTGCCTCAACGCGTCGACCGCCCCCGCCCGCGGGTTCGTCGTATTGGCGACCTCGTTGAGAGTGTCGAGCTGAAGGGCCTCGTGGTATGCGCCGTCGAACTGCTGTTCGACCACGTCGGCGATGAACAGCCGCAGATCCCGGCCGGTGATGGGGATGTTGTCGGCTGTCGTCCGAAGCGGCAGACCCAGGTGCCGGGTGAGCACGTCCATCGCTCGCCTGATGTCGTCCTGGCCGACCGCCGCCACCGTCGCGTGGAAGAAGCAGTCACCGTCTCTGGGCGTGTCCTCGATCCTGCGCTGGTGATCGCGGAGCCACTCCAGGTCGCGCGGCGTCGGTTGAGCGTACCCGTCTCTGACCGGGCCCGGTTGCCGCCGGGTCCGCCCGATGACCGGGGGTGGTAGCGCGCCCCGGTCCGCCGTCGGCTCCGGCCGGACCCCCCGGATCGGCGCGAAGTCGGTCGTCTCCTCCTCGGCGCCGTCGGCCCCACCGATGACCGTCACCGGCGGCTCGGTGGCCTCTTCCTCCTCGGGGATTGCAGTCAATCCACCAAAGACCGTCATCGGCGGCTTGGTGGTCTCCTGCATGTCGGGCAACGCGACCACGTAGACGATCCCGGAGGCGCGCGGGCCGGGCTGCGGAATCACGAAGGACGACACAGTCCTGGGCTGCGGGCCGGTCACGAACTCGAGGATCCTGCCGGCCTTCGTCACCTCGTATGCCGAAGCAGGGTCTTGGGCGCGGCCCATCCATACCAGGGCGCCCGGAGGCAGGTTCCCGGTGAGTCTTTCCACAGGCCCTTCGACCTTCATGCCGGGCAGGGCACCCCGCAGGTATGTGGCGACCGCGCGGGCCTGCTGCTCCACCGGACGGTCCGCGAGCAGTTCGGGCTGTTCGGGTCCGGCGGACAGGTACTCGCTGGGCGGCGGCACCGTGTCCACGCCGGGAGACGTCCGGCCTCGTCTGGCGGCCAGCCACCGGGCGGCGAGCCCCGCGAAGCGGGTGCCGACGGGTGCCGGGATGATCACCGCCGGCGGACGGGCTTCTGGCGGGGATGGCGCGGGCCGTACCGTGAAGCCGCGAGCCCAGCCGAGCTCGCGAGCCATCTCCTCGGCCCGGATCCGGCTGCGCGTCAGCGCCTCCATGATGGTGATGAAAGCGTCGTTGTCGCCGAGCGCCGCCTGGACCTCGATCGCCGTGGTGGCGTCGGTACGCCCGAACGTCCACTGGTGGATGATCGAGGCTGCCTGTTCGTAGAGCCTGCCGAACTCGTCGCGGCCCACCTCGGCCAGGAGATCCTCGACCCGTCGGTCCGTGTCCCGCCGCACTCGAAGTGGACGGATGTGCTCGGCGACGGCCTGTTCGAAGGTCATGCCCTGGGCCCAGGAGTCGCGATACAGATCGGCCAGGTCTGCCTGAGGCATGTCGAAGTCGCGGATCTCATGGCGTATCGACCGTGGAAGGTTGCGCACCGCTGTCTGGAGGTCGATGGGCCGGGTGTCCGGTCCCACGCGATAGGTGCGCCCGTCCGGCGCTGACCGGTGCCAGACCTGCCCGTCGGCCGAGCTCACCTGGACGAGGACGTCCCTGCCGAGTTCGTGCGCCACTTGGCGGCCGATCGTGACGGGGTCCAGCCCGAGCACCGACACCTCGGGCGGCAGGGCGAGCGGGCCGCGGCCGGGCCGCAGGGTGGCGTTGACGAAGTTGATCACTTCGGTGGTGCGCTCCCGCCAGGTCGTGACCATCTCCGGCGTGGTCGGGTTGGGCATCCGCCGGGGAAGTTGATGCCGATACCGCCGGAAGTTCGTGCGCGCCGGCTCCGCGAGGCGGTCGCCGAGGTGTCGCTCGGCCCAGTCGAGGACGACAAGATAGGTCCGGTGTGCTCGGGCGGCCTCGTCGACCTGGAGGATGACGGGCCGCGTGTCCTGGATCTGGTTCCGGTGGACGAGACGGCCCCGGGGCCGGGGCAGGTTGCGCCGCGTTTGCGCGAGGTGGTCGCGTACGGCCCGCGTGACGTGGTCGCCTGCCTGGAACGCGTCCGCGCCGTCGCGCCCGGCGGCGGAAAGCATGTCGTGCAGGTTCATCACGGCCGGGTTCGGTCCGAGCGGTGTCCACCGTGCCGGGTCGTTCTGCGCCTGCCCGGCCGCGGTCTGGTCGGCGATTCGCTGTTGCAGCGCGGCCAGTTCGTCGGCGAAGACCTCGGCGTAGACGTCGCCGGTGATCGGGTCGCTGCGGAAGGTTCCTCGGTAGTCCGGGCTGCTGAACAGGTTGTGGTGCGTACGCCTCGCCTCCAGCTCGAAGACGCCGCGCATGCGTACCAGGAAGACTTTGCCCTGTTGTTTGAGGTGTTGCTCCCGACGGTAGTTGTCGGTGTAGGTGCTGCCCTGGCCCTGCGGATTCTGGCGTTTGACGCTGGTCGAGGCGTCGAAGTTGTGCGTGCCCCAGGGGTCTTTGAGGTGGGCGGCGTCGTTGACCCCCATCGTCTGGGTGTTGCCGGCGTCGCCGGACGCCGTCCACGCGCGCAGGGCCGTGTTGGAGGTGGCGCTCGTGCCGCTCTGGTGTTTGCCGTAGCGGCCGGTGCCGGTCGCGTTGACGATCGGTGCGATGACCTGGACGTCGAACAGGCGCCCGCGCATGCTGAGGCGAACCCGGTCGCTGGAGTGCCCGGCCAGCGCCAGGTCGTCGGCGAGCACGTGACCCTCGGGGCTGAGGATGTGCGGCATGTGGTTGGCCATGTGCGAGCGCGAGAACAGCACCGGCAGCGAGACGCTGGAGTAGAAGTCGCTGTTCTCGGCGACGTCGCCCAGCGCGTCGGCGAGCAGCCGCCGGGCGATGCGGGGCGCGTCGTCGATCAGAGCCGTCGTCACGTACGCGTCGCCGGGCAGCCGCGGCATCGGCGTGAAGTTGGGCAGGTTGGCGGGCGTTTGCAGGGGCCGGGCCTCGGCGAGGCCGCGCGGGACCTTGAGGTCGAGGGTGCCGGCGCGGGAGACGTTCACCGGCCGGGCATGTCCGGCCATCGTCCGGTAGGCACGCATCATCAGGTTGTTGAGCGGCCGGTTGACCATGTTGAGGCGGCGTACCTCGATGTCGAAGGTGAACCGGGACTCGACGCGATAGCTGCCGCTCCAGTCGTAGACGGTCATCTCCTCGGTGCCCTGGGTGTTGCGGTCTATACCGCGCGACGTGCCGCCGCCCACCGCCAGCGACGTGCCGCCGGACATGCCCTGGACACCGTTGAGACCGACATGGGCAGCCGTGTATCCGTACGACGACTGGCGCTCCTGCTTCTTGTTGGAGTTGATGTACGCGTGGCCGTAGTTCTCGATTCCGGACTCGCCGACGAAGGAGCGCACCTGGGGCTGGCCGGTCAGCGTCAGGCGCAGGTTGACGGCGACGACATCGGCGTTGAACCAGCCCACCGGGTTCACAAAGTAGATCCACAGACCTTCGGAGTGCATGAGATCTTTGATCATCGCGTGCTCGCGGCCGCCGGAGAGCAGGCTCTGCAGGGCTTCCACGCCGCCGGGCAGGCGTCCCATGTCGTCGTCCCGGCCGGTCCAGACCTGCGGATGGCGGCCGAGCAGCCCCGGCGCGGCCTGCTCGACGGCGGCGTGCACCTCGTCGAAGGGCGTACGCATGCTGTCGAGCGCGAACGTGTGCACCGCGTGGTGGCCCAGGGCCCTGGCACCGCCCCGGATCATGTACTCCGGCATGGTCATCGACGAGTAGGGGCTGCGCTGCCGGCGGAAGCTGAGCTCGAACTGCCGCTCGAAGGCATCGCGCACCCGCTGGTCGTTGACCGGCAGCCGGCCATCGTTGTGGTGGTTGACGAGCCCTCGCGCCCAGACCCGGATCCGGGCCGGCGTGCCCTGCCCGTCCTGCGCCATGCGGGTGAGGACCCCCGCGACCGTGTCGCCCGGCAGGACGAGTTCGCCGGCGAACCAACGGCCCATCGCGTCCTCGAGCTGATACGTGTCGACGGGCAGCTCGTTCTCGGCGTACAGGGCCAGCGCCTCGGGCTCGGCCAGGACGTACACCATCGTCCGGTCACGGCGATCGGTGTGCCTGGTGTGCTGGGCGCCCGAGGGGATGAGCTTGCCCTCCCGGCGTTGCATCGCGGTCACCTGGAAGCGCGCGGGGGCGGTATAGGCGTACACCCGGTGGAAGTCGAGGTCGAGAAGCTCGATGCCGCCGGTACGCCCGATAGATTGCGACTCGGTCCAGCCGATGTGGCTGGTCTTGCTGGTGTCGGCGGCGACGCCGCCCAGGTTGGCGTTGCGCGGGTCGCCGCCGAGGCCGAAGGCGATCTGCTCGAAGGTGACGCCGTTGGATACCGAGCTGGATTGGCCCGTCTGCGCGAGCCACAGGTCGATCAGGCCCAGGACGAACTTGTCCGGCGTGGACCCGACGAAGGTCGAGTCGCCGACCGTGGCCGAGATCGACACGGCGCCCTGCCGCCCGACGAGGAACCCGGTCTCGTGCAGATGCTCGGTCGTGTACTGCCCGGCGAGAATCTCCCGCAAGTGCGCCCGGACCTGGATGTTGCCGGCGAAGTTCGTGAGTTCCTCGTCGGTGACCCGGCCGGGCCCGGTGAACCGGGGCTGTGAGTCGCGCACGTGCTGCACGAGACCCGCGGTGTCCAGCGAGTAGACGAACGCCTTGTCCAGCACCCGCCGGTGGGTGGGCTGGCCGTTGCCCCGGGGATGGTTGGGGTTGTTGATGCCCGGGATCACGTGCACCAGCGCGCTGTGCCGCCTGGGCATCCGCACGTCGAACGCCTGGCGGTCGGTGGAGTACTCGACCTGAATCCGGAAGCGGCTGCGCAGCCGGAACTGTGCGAGTGCGCCCGGGTACTCACCGAGGATCGGTTCGTTGGTCAGGTAGTTGATCGAGTCGCTCGCGCCCACCTTGCGCTGATAGTCGACACCACCGCGCAGGAAGTCGCTGTATGGCAGGCCGTCGACGCCACCCTTGAGCTTCACGCCCGCGACGAACTCCTTGGATCCGCCGACGCTACCCGAGGCCGTGTTCATGCCCATGCTCAGCAGGACCGCGTGGTACTCGTCGGTGATCCGCTCGAAGCCGGTCGCGTTGCCCTGGGCGTCCGTCGGCAGATGCATCCTCGCCGTGATCGTGATCCGGGCGGCGCGGACAACACCCTTCTTGTCGCGGACGCGCAGGGTGAACGACATGCCGTCGCGGTGGATGTCGTCGTAATGGGAGTCGAGGGCCCGGACGGAGACCATCTTCTGGAGGAGTTCGACGTTGTCCATCCAGGAGTCCACGGCGGTCTCGGTGGCCCACTGGACCGGATCGTCGCCGAGATGGAACGGGCGGGCGAGGTCCGGTGGCAGGAACCCGGCCGCCTGCAGTTCGGGTTCGAGCACGTCGAGCAGGTCCCGGGGGGCCTGTTCCGCGAAGTGCGCCAGACCGTGCCCGATGCCCCCGCCCTCGGACACATGCGCGGGCAGCGGCAGGACCTGGGGATCGTTCGGCCGGGGAACCGTGTTGCGGAGCAGGCCGTCGGAGTACTCGATCATCGACCTGTCGTTGATCGTCTGCACACGTTCCGCCGCAGACGGGTGGACGGCCGCCGCGTCGACCGGAAGCGAATGGGCCAGCGCCGCCGGCTCCGGGAACCGGGTCAACGCCTGGCCCTGGACCTGGTTCGTCGGGACCGGTTCGGCGTCGGGCCGCGTACGCACCGAGATCGTCGCGTGGTGCTGGAATCTCATCGCGTACGCCGAGGTGAATCCGGTGTACCGGGAAACGACCACCCAGAGCCCGGCTCGGCCGGAGCGGTTTGCGTAGGAGGTGTTCCAGTTGATGCCCGCGGACGCGCCGACGCCGAGTTTCAGCCATGGCAGCGGCGCCATGTTGACGTCGACGCTGCCCTTGACGCCGGAGGTCTGCCCCACCGATATCGAACCGCTGTTGCCGGTGATCGCCGTGCGCACCAGCTCGATGTGGCCGACGTCGCTGCTGCCGCCGACCCGGCGCGCACCGGCCAGCCGTTGTGAATGGATGGCGACGTCGGCGATGACCCGGCCGTTGTCATGCAGCGTGAAGTGGTAGCCCTCCGCAGAGTTGACCGCTTCGTGGAAGTGGACGTTGAGATTGGACACCTTCTGGTTCAGTTCGTCGCGCAGGAGGCCGCCGATGGGCGCGTTGACGCCCGCCGCGTGCAGTTGTGCCGCGATCTCATCCGTCAGCTCGGCGATCCCCGACAGGCCGGAGGCGTAGTAGGTCTCCGGGATACGCGTCTGATTCTCCAGGAACTCCTGATGGGCGGGAGTACCGACGGGCGGGGCGACCGCGTGCACCTGTGTGGGGACCGGATTCAGGTCATGCTCGGGGACGGCGAGGATCAACCGCTGATCGGCCGGGGGATTCGCATGGGTTGCCCGCAGCTGGCTCCACGGCACCTGAGGGTCCGTACGCCACTGGGACTGCCACGTACCCTGAAGCGCCACCATGCGCGAGTCGCTGCGGTAGTCGAAGACGCGCCCGCCTTCGGCGTCCTTGATGTGGCCCGTTCCCCGACTGATGGCGTTGGCTTCGCCGCTGACGCTGACACCGAGCCGCACGACCTGGACGACGCTCGGGTCGATGCCGAGCGCGAACGCCGCGGACAGGTTCGCCCGGATTGCGGTGCCCTGCCCGCTGTAGGACTGCGAGTGCGCGCCCGTCTGAAAGACAGCGCTGGTGGCCTGGTTGGCGTGATAGCGCCCGGCGGCGCTGTCGGCCCGGCCCTCGATGTCGTCGGACGAGCGCTGCTGGTTGACGCCGTCGAAGGATCCGGCAGGATTGCTCAGGTCGCGCGGGTCGGTCAGCGCCAAACGGACGCGGAACTCCGCGCCGCCCAGCCGGACCACCATGCCGTCGGTGACGATGTGCTGGTAGTTGCTCAGCAGGTTCTGCGGCACCGCCGCCCACTCCGCGGCGGTCACCTGTATGCCCAGGCGATTCGTCGTAGCCTGCATGCTGGCCAGCAGCTGCGTCATGCCGGGCAGCTCCGAGCGCGGGATGCCCGCGCTGTAAAAGACGGCATCCATGGCCAGCGGGGTACTCGGCGGCGGCACGGGCTGCGGCGGCAGGACCGGCGAGGGCGGTGGCGGCGGCGGCAGGATCGGCGACGGCGGCGGGTCCTCGTCCGACAACTCGTCGGACACGTCGCCCAGGTACCCCGATTCGGATTCCCCGCCGATGCCGTGGTCCGACTCCGAGTCGGAGGGCACGCCCTCGCTTGCGGTCTGGAAGTCTGACGTGGTTGGCGAGGGTACGCCCTCGCTTGCGGTCTGGAAGTCCGACGTGGTTGGCGAGGGTACGCCCTCGCTTGCGGTCTGGAAGTCCGACGTGGTCGGCGAGGGCACCCGCGACCCAGTGTCCGCGGTCGCCCAGGTGCCGCCGTCGGCGCTGACGACCAGGTGGACGGTCGGCGTCGTGGCGCTGACGGTCGGCGGGTCGAACGTCAGAACGCGATCGGGACGAATCAGTTCCACGCGTACGCCGAAAAGAGCCGCGACCGCCGGTGCGAGTCCCACGGCCGCCAGTGGCGGCAGGGTGGCGCCCGGCGAGGCGAGCTGCTCCACCCAGGACGCGAGCGCCACCTTGCGCTGCGGGAAATCCGCGGGACCGGCGTTGAGCAGCGGCCAGGAGGTTCCCGCGAGGGCGACATCGGCCAGGAGGAGCCCGGCGAGTCCCGCACGGATGTCGGCGGGACTCTGCTCGGCAAGGCCCCGCAGCCGGGAGTTGGCATGCGTGCCGGCGTCCCGCAAAGCCTCGAAGATGGACCCGCCGGCGTTGTCCACCACAGCCAGACCGCGCGACGCCAGTGCCTCCGCCTGAAACTCGGTCACGGGCGTATCACTGGTGAAGGGTTCCGGCACGAACGGCGCGTTCGCGTTCCCGACCGTGCCCAGGTGCCCGACGATGCCCTGCCCCGCAGCGGGATCGCCCAGCAGTGCGTCGCGGAGGTTCTCCGTGAGGACGCTCGACGGCGGAACGGTGTGCCCTCCGGCCAGGTCGTTGAGGAACTGTCCCAGGTGACGGAAGAGGTGCGCGTCGCCCTGGACACCATCGGGCCCGGTCGGCGCGATGATGCGCGTGCCCCCGTTCGCGGCCATCACCGACGGGACATGCGCGAACGGCACGGTGGCAAGGAACTCGCTCGTCTGCGACTCCACCACGACGATCGGCGTCAGGTCGTTCCTCGGTCCCAGGGGCACCTGCGTGCCGTCGGCGCGGATCAGATCGACGGGGTGGCCCAGCAGGTGGGCGGTGAGGCGTACCACCACCTCTGCGCCGGAGGCCGCGTCGCCGAGCACCGCCCGCGGCACCCGGTCGGGCGGAAGGCCCTCCGACAGCCAGGTCAGCACGCTCGTCACGGTCTCGTCGTCGGGTCGCGTCAGGCCCAGCAGCGGCCAGTCGCCGTTGCCCCGCGCCCGATCCGCGAGCACCATGCCCGCGAGCGTCTGCGCCCACGTCGCCGCCGTGCTTTCCAGCGCGGAAAGCAGACCGATCGCTCCGTGATGGACGGCCGTGCTCGCGACGAGCGTGAAGGGCCCGTCGCCGGGCATGGCCGCCACCACGTGCAGGCCCCGGTCGTTCAGGATATTCAGGGCCGCCTCGCCGAGCTGGTGCTGTCCGGCCCGATGTTCCCAGACAAGATTAAGCGATGTACCACCGACCGCATCGGTTGCGCCGGCTGGTATCGCCGAACTCAGGATGGGCAAGGGCGTCCGCGCCGAGCCGGAGTCGTGGACGGGCCCGGTCAGCCGCTGCCATGTCCGCTCGGCCGTCGGCAGCGTGCTGGCCTGCGTACCGCGATGGGAGTACAGGAAAAGGTGGAAGGCGTCGATGGCCGCGATCGCGGTCGGCGGGGCGAGGACGGGCTCGGGACCCGCCTCGGTCAAGGTCTGCGGCACCGGCTCGCCGATCTCCTGAAGGAGAAGTTCGCGGCGCCGGTTGCGCTGCGCCACCTCGTCCGCCGCAGCCTGCTGATGCTGATCCTGCGTCAGCTCCAGGTGCTGCGGTATGCGCGGATCGCCGTGTGCGTCGCGGATCGCTTGCTGCCCGGCAGGGGTGAGGTGGGTCTCGGGATCGTCCTGAAGCCGCTCCCAGGCACTGTTCAGCAAGTCGAGGCGCTGTTCGATGACCGCGTCCGCTGCCGCATGCTGCTCCGCGGTGAGCGTCATCGCCGGCAGGCCGCGCCGGGCAAACAGCTGCTCGAGGGCGTACTGGCGGGACTCGTGGGTCAGCTCGCCATTGGCCTTGGCCAGAACCACGGATCGCATCGCGGAGACCAGCTGCGTAGCGGCCGGACGCGTGTCGATCTGCTGCTGATTGGTGACCTGGGTCGCCTCGGCGAGCGCCTGATCGATGGCGGCCTGACGTTCGGTCGCGCTGCGCTCGGCGTTGGGCCGCAACTGCGCCTGCTGGTCCAGCCGGGCGAGGTCGTTGCGGGCACGCTGGAAATGGTTGTCGCGGATGAGCGAGGAGTGCCTCGGAGGCGGAGGCTCCTTGATCAGCGAAGTTGTCTTCGTCGTCCGGACGATCGCCGCGCCGCCCTTGCTCCGGAAGCCGACTCCGCCCCCGCCCTTGGCGGCGCCCGCCCCTGAGCCACTGCTTGAGGAACCCTGGCTGCTGACGGGCGACTCATGCTTGACGATCCGACCCGTCACGGGGTCGTGCGTGAGACGGCCGGGCGTACCCTCCTGCGGCGTGGTCAGGTACCCCTCAGTGGAGTAGGTCAGCCGGCCCTGCGTGGCCGTGTTGGGCACCAACGTGCTGCGCTCGACGTCGCCCGTGGACAGATCGACCTCGGCGACATCGACGTGGTTGCCGCGTACCGGGACCGGCACGAGATTCGCCGACTCGTCGAAGCGGAAATAGGAGACGAAGGCCGGTGGCTCGGGCGTACCGGTGACGGGGTGCGGGTCCCCGCCGTTGGTCGCCTTCCCGCTGGGTGGCGGCTTCGGCTGGGTCGATGTCTCGGACGAGGGAACAGAAAGCCAGGCACCCGTGGCGGGATCGCGCGCGAGGACCGCCTTCTGCCCAGGGCCGCCGAGGTGATCGACCATGATGCTGCCCTCGAAACGGCCCGGCTGCCACGTCGACTGCTCGCCGTCGATCGTGCGGTACTGATACCCGCTCGGCTGCGGCACCGCGACCGGCTCGCCGATGAACGTAACGAGATCGATGGCGCCGGAATCGTCCTTGCGCAGCAGCTGCATCGGTGGGTTCGCCGGCGACACGGCATCCGCCGGCCCGGAGCCGATGCTCGTCGTGCTCCAGCGCTGCGTGCTCCAGTCGTAGGCCAGCAGCACGTGCCCACGCTCGGAGATGCCGGTGGCCATCTCGGTGGCGTGCACAGCGTCCGCCGACTCGGGGTGCACCTGCGTCAGCCGCGACGATTCCAGATCGGCGGCGAAGTACGTGTACCGGGTCTGCGTCGAGGCGGGTTCCGTCCGTGGCGCGCCACCGCCGAGGGTTTGCCCGGCGCCACGGAACTCGCCGCGCTGGGCGAACGTCACGAGATCCAGGCGGCCGGTTGTGGTGTCGTAACGGAAGACCTGCCGACCGGGCTGCGTCCGGGGACGCCTCGGGCGCGGCGGCGGTGCGGCCGGACGCGGGCTCACCTGCTCGACAACCAGCCGATCCCGGACGTCCTGCGGGAGGCGGTTCACGAGATCGTCGACCTGCCTGCGCACGGCGGCTGGAACGGTGACCCCGTCAATGCCGACGATCAGGGAATGGCGGCCTGGAGCGGTCGGGCTCTGCTCCATCGCCGTGATCGCCCCCGATGGCGTGTCGGCGGGGCGTACCCACAGGCCGTTCGGCAGCACGTCGAGGATCCAGCCGCCGGCCATCCGGTACATCTCGCGCGGCCCCGGGACGGACGGCAGTCCTGCCGGATTGTGCTGCGGCAGCTGCCCGCCGGGCGGCACGATGTGGTACCCGTCCACGAACGGCGCGAAGGTCAGCCGCCCGTTGGCCGATACCGGAACCGCGTGTACGCCTTCCGGCAACGGGCCGATCACGAGCGCAGGATCGACGCGTACCGGCAATTGGTGTTCTTGGGCGAGATTTATCGCGTCGGAGAGCGTGAGATCCCCACGGGCCGGGCCGGGGTCGAGCACGATGTGCCGGGCCACCTGGGGCGGCAGGCCGCTCAGGTATGCGGCGACATCGGCGTCGGGGCCGTGGATGAGCCGGACGGTGCCGCGCGGCGGCGGCAGGCTGCCCTGAGGGGCGTGCCCCAGATAGATGGCGCCCTCGTGCAGGACGCCGGGGCCGACGGTGTCCTGGTGGAGCCAGAGCTGCCACGTCTGCGTGTCGTGCACGTGGACGTCGCGAGGGCGCGCGCCGGGAAGGTTGTCGAGCAGCGTGGCCACGTACTGCCGCACGCGGTCGGGGACGACGTGACCGGGCGCGCCGACCGTGACGCGCGCGCTGTCAGATGGCGTGCCGACACCGAGCAGCCGGGGCGGCGCGTTTCGGGGGTGCACGAAGACCCCGTGCGAGGTCTGCTGGATGACCCAGCCGTCGCCCATCTCGAAGACCCCGCGCGTCGAGGTGAGCGTCGTGCCGGACGGCGGACGGGCCGGTGGTGCGGGCCAATCGCCGGGGTACGCGTGGAACTCGTGCGCGAACTCGGGGAGCGTGACGCGGCGGTTCCGGTCGACGGGGATGATCCAATCGTGGGAAACGGTCATGTCCAACCGGTCGGCGGGAATGACGACCGGGCCGCGCTGGGCATGTCCGTTCAGGACCTGGGCCGCGAAGTCGACCGCCTCCTGTGCGCTCATGGGTTGCGGATCCAGCAGCCGGACGAGCACCCGGCTGTCGGTCATCTCCGCCAGCGTTTGCCGGATCACCGCTGGATCGGTGACCGAAGAATCCACATGGAGCGTGACCCGGCCCGGCACGGTCGGTATGCCGTTGAGATCTGGCAGCGGCGCATCATCGCGGATGAGCAGCGGACCGACGCCCGTATGAACGACGTGATGCGACACCTCGGCGGCGAACGGGATATGGACCGCCAAAACATCGTCCCCGGTGGCGAAGTCGACGCCGAACATGTCGGAGCCCGTCAAGGTCGCCGGTACGCCCTGCGGGACAGGTGCCGAGGCGTCGATCTCGTGGAGCTGTCCATCGAGAGTGATGAGGACGCGACTGTCCTCGTGGAAAAAGCCCTCCCCGATGTATGTCCATCCGTCGCCGGGCAGATCGCGTTCCGGCCCTATACGTCCGCCGTCCACCGCGCTGGGCGACCGACCCGGTCGGCCCGACGCGGCCGCCTCCGCCAGGACCGACGGATCTCCGGCGAGCTCGGTCGCGACGGCCTCCGCATGATTCTCGCCGCCCCGATGCAAAGCGGCGGCAACCTCATCGATCGCGGCGAGGTGAACCTCGGTGCCGGCGGCGATCGTCTGGTGCTGTTGGACGATCACCGCGGCGTCCTTGCGGAGCTTTGTCAACCTCTGAGGTGACTGCTTGCCCAGGGTGACGTCGGCGTTGCGGAAACTGCTCGCTTCGCTGACCGAACTGGTGTCGCTCGCCGTGTCGTGGTGGCGGGACGGCCCGCCCGAGCCGCCCGGCTGCATCATGAAGACCGTCACCGGATCCTGGGCCGCGTCGGGTTGCGGGGCGGGCGTGTCGAGCCCGAGGTCGGACTGGGCATCGGCGGTGGTTGAGCGGTGTTGTGGGTTCCACGAGACGGCATGCTCGTATGGGGCTGGTGCCGTTGGGTCGGCCAGGATCAGGGGTAGCTCTGGTCCGAGGGTCGTGATCTCCACACTCGTGTCGGTGTCGGTGTCGGTGTCGGTGTCGGTGTCGGTGTCGGTGTCGGTGTCGGTGTCGGGGTCGGGGTTCGCGTTGGCGGTGAAGATCCGCCATTGGTCGCCGGTCGCGGGTTTCAGGTGGGGGCGGCCGTGTTCGTCGTAGGTTGCCGGAGCGACGACGGCGCGGCCGTCGGGGGTGGTCCATGCGGTGCCGCTGGGCGCGATGACGGTGGTACCCGGCAGCTCGCGGGCGAGTTTCGCGGCAAAACCGTCGGTGGTGTCGGCGCCGGTGTCGCAGGCCACCAAGACGACGGGCCGTTGGCGCCAGGCGGAGTCCCCCCTGATGAGGTCAGCCAGCTGAGCGGCGTCCATCCGGTGGCCGTCGGCCTCCAGGGCGTCCTCGTTTCCGTGGGCGAACACGTGGTAGCGATCGTCATATTCGCCCACCGCCTCCGCGTGTGCCTGGTTCACCTCATCCGAGGCGGAGAGCAGGGACATCCCCGCCGGCACGCGCCGTACGAGCTCCCGGCCGGTGGCGGTGACCGGGCGCCTGGTGCCGGTGGGCTGGAGCGCTGTCCGAACTCGCGTGAGAAGCTGAGCGGCGCGAGCGGCCGCTTCGTGCGTGGTCTGGGCGTGCCGGGAAACCTCGTGTGCGGCGGTGTCCGCGTGCCGCGCGTGTTGCTGCAGCTGCCGCAGGTGATCGGCGGTCTCCAGGGCGGACAGCTGAGCGTCGGTGACGGTCTGCGCCGCCTGGTCCACCGTCGATTGGACGGCCTGACGCAGTTCCTCAGTACCGCTGGCGACCGTGATCAGGGCCTGGTGGGTGGCGCTGAGGTGATCGAGGCCGGAGCCGGATGGGAGGGTGGCGACGGGTCGGGCCGCCGCGCGGGCGGAATCGGCGAGGGCGATCTGTAGCGCGACGTGGTCGGCGAGAACGGTGATCTCGGTCCGGGCGTCCTGAAGCCGGTCGACGGCGGCGGCTATCTGATCGTGGATCCGTTGGGCACGTTCGGCGGTGGCAGTGATGTCCGCAACGGCGTCCGACGCGCTGAGGAGCGCCTGGGTGGCCGCCTCGGCCTCGGTCGTGCTCTCCTGCTGGAGATCCTGCGCCAGCGCGCGCGCCACATCACTCTCGGACTGGGTGTCGAGCATGAACCGGGTCAGATCGGTGATCTGATCGCGGCTGTCGGTGGTCCGGTTGTCGGCTCGTTCGGCCCGGGCCAGCCGGTTCCGGTTCGTTTTGACCTGAAAGGCGAGGTCAGCCTGCACGAAGCGGGCCCGTGCCAGAGCCGCTTGAGCTTCACCAAGGTAACCGTCCAGGCTGGCGGACGCGTAGGCGATCAGCGTCTGGGCCTGCCGCGCGGCCTCGTCCACGTCCTCGGCCGATCGGACCACGTCCGCCGCGACATCCTCGATCCGCCCAGCTGACGCGGCGGTCTCGTCCGGCGATTCGGCGAACGGATTTGCCAGGTCATCCAGGTAGTCGAGAGTGTCAGCCGCAGCCAAATCGTCCGGCGACAACAGCAACCGCTCACCCGACAGGTCGTCGGCATCGTCGGCCGCAGCCAACTCGTCCGGCGACAACAGCAACCGCTCACCCGACAGGTCATCCACGTCGGCGGCGGCGTCAACGGCTTCCGCGTCCACGTCGCCGGCGTCTTCGTAGACGATGTGGACGCTCTGGACGTCGCTGGCCTGCTCTGTCTGAACAGGGTGGGGTTGGACCCGCCCGGACCGGACACCGTCGTCCTCCTCGGCGGAGAACGGGCGAGGACCGCCGTCGAACTCCTGCAGCACGGCGAGCGCCGCCTGCTGAATGTCGTCGCCGGCGTCGACATCCTCGACGTCGCCGATGGCTTCGACGCCTTCCTGGACGATATGGATGCTGCGGACGTCGCTACCGTCCGCCAAGAGAACCGGTCGAGCTTCGACCTCACCGAACCGGAGGTCGTCATCCGGGTCGGCGAACAGGCCCGGTAGGCCGTCGATCTCCCGCATCAGGTCGGTCGCGGCCCGCTGGACGCCGTGCAGCACCGCGATCGCGTGCTCCTCGACGTCCGGCGTCTGTTCCGCCGGGGACTGCTCTGCTTCCGGACTGGCTGGTTCTGGACTGGCCGGTGTGTCGTCTGCGTTTTCAGCCGAAGGTGATGGCGGCGGCTCCGGGGCGGGCGCGGCCGCAGTGGCGGCATACTCGGCGACCTCGAACGGGTTGGGAGCGAGCAGTGTGTTGCCGAACTCGTCGACCTGGAGGCGGCCGGCGCCGGGGATTCGGCCGCGGTCGGGTTCCACCTGGGACCGGAAGACTCTCCAGTTTGCCGCCGGTTCGCCATCCGAGGTGGGCGCATCGACCATGATGTCGTCGTCGGGAGTGGTCCGGATGCCGCCGGTGGGGGCGACGACGTTGACATCGGGCAGGAGCCGGGCCAGCTGTGCGGCGTACCCGTCGTCAGGATCGGCGCCGGTGCCGGCGGCGGCCAGCACCACGAGCCGGTGCTCGGCCCGCGGGTCGGCGCGGACGATCGCGGCCAATTCCTGCGGGGAGATGCGTCGGCCATCGGCCCAGACGGTCCCGCCGGAACCACCGTAGGCGAAGACCATGTACCGGGCGGGGTGGGCGGGATAGATGTCGGCGCGCCCCCGGTCCGGGTCGGTGGCGGCCAGCAGCGTGACACCGGAGGCGGTGATGTCGACGCTGGCGAACGCGGGTAGCAGCAGCGCGACCGACTGCTGCAGATTGCTGATCTGCCGCCACAGCCGCGACTGCGCATTGGTCCAGCTGGCGCCGGCCGTCAGCTGCTTCATCTGCCAGGCAGAGATCGCCGCGCCGAGCCCGGCCAGGGCATTCTGCCGCTGCTGCAGGGTGGCAGCCTGTTGGAAGGCGTGCAGGTGCTCGTCAGCCTCGATCCACTCCGGCGGGCGGTCTGCCTGCCGGGTCGGCCATCTCATGATCACACGCTCGGCGAGGGCCGGGCTGGCGTCGGATCGCCAGGCCCGGCCACCGCCGGTGACGGGAGCAATTCCGCCGGTGGTCGGCAGGAACCACACGGGCGTGGCATCGTCCACGGTGACCTCGACACCGGCCTGCCCATGGACGAACACCGTCTCCGTATCCATCTGAGAGACGTTCAGAATCGTTTCCGGTTGGCCAGCGGCCACGACGAATCCACGGCTGCCCGGACCGGCCTGTGCCAGGGCCCGGCGTACCTCATCGGCCGTGGTGCGCGCGAACCCGACGCGGTCTTCCGGCCGATTTCGTCGGGCCGGATCGTTCGCGTACGACACCAGATCCGTCAACGACGACAACCCCGGCCGCGCCGGATACCGATGGCCGTCGTCCTCCTCCATCGCCGTGTCGATGCCGATCGCCGTACGCACCAGCGCATGGCCGATCTCCGCCACCGCCGCTGCCGGCGCCGGGTCGGCCGTCGTGGCCGGCGGCGTCGAAGCCGCGTTCGCCGGGTCGGACGCTTGCGGTGCGGTAGCCGACATGTTCGCCTCGGACGGCTGGTTCTGCAGGTCATTGACCGCGTCCCGCAAGACGTTCACGACGTCCGAGCGGGCCGCGTTGCCCCGCGCGGCAGCCTGCCAAGCGGTGATCGCCCGCTTGAGCTGGGTCAGAGCCCGCTGCTCCTGCTCGGCGGACTCGGCTTTCTCAAACCGCGCGACCGTGGCGTCGATGGCCCGCAAGTCCCAGGAACGCGACACACCGGGCCGCTGCGACAGCTGCCGCCACTGACGCAGCACCAACCTCGCCTGTTCAGGATCTGTCTGCGTGCCGGGTGTTTGAGCATCCGCCGTCGACGACGCGTCTGCGGGAGCAGAGCGGTCCAGCCGGGTGGCGACGACGTCCAGCAACTCGTTGACCGCATCCCAACGGGCTGACTTGCCTCGCTTGACGTCCTGCCACTTCGCGATCGCCAGCTCGATGTCAGCCAGAATCCGCCGCCGCTCATCGGAGGTCCGCGCCGTCCGATACTTGGCCACCGCGGCGTCGACCGCCCGCAGATATCGCGAACGCGGCTTACCGGGCAGCCGCGACTGACGCCGCCACTGACGCATGACCGCTCGCAACCGGCGCCGGTCATCGCCGGGCCGGGGCCGGACCGGTGCGCTGGCCGGCTCACCCGCCGCGACCGTTTCCGCTGCGGGCCCGAGCATGGTTTTGACCACGGACTGCAGCCGGGCAACGTCCGGCCGCTGGTTCGACGAGCCGACTGTGCCGCCCGTCCACGCCGTGATCGCCTCGTCGATACGAGCCAGCGCTTGACGCCGCTGGTCGAGATCATGCGTGTCGCGGTACGCGGCGACGGCCGCATCGATGGCCCGCAACTTGGCCGGTCTCAGCGTCCTCGGTCCACCGCCCGGCCAGTCACGCAACACCCGCTGCGCATTCGCCGGTTCCTCCGAGTTGTCCGCAGGCGCATCCGACGCGTCGGCCGTCGCGTTATCAACGGGCGTTTGGCCGAGCATGACCGTGACGGCGGTCTGCAGCCTGAGTACGTGTGGCCGGTGGATCGAGGAGCTGACCTTGCTGCTCATCCACGTGTTGATCGCCTCGTCCATGCGGACCAGCGCCCGCCGCCATTCGTCGACCGTGCCGCTCTGGTGGTACGCGGCCACGGCAGCGTCGACAGCCCGCAACTTGGCCGACCTCAACGTCCTCGGTCCACCGCCCGGCCAATCACGCAGCTCCCGCTGCGCGTCCGACAGTTTCTTCAGTCTCTCCTCACGTGCCTGCGACTCGGCCACTTCGTCAGCCGTAGCCGGGCCGGCGGGGGTGGGACTGCTGGTGGCTTGATCGAGCATCACCGCGACCGCAGTATCAAGATCGGCGATGGCTTGCCGCTCGGCCGAAGAGCCGGCTTCACCGTCCCTGGACGCGGTGATCGTCTCGTGAATGCCGATCAGCGCCTGCCGCCACTGGTCGAAGTCGCCGCCTTGGTGGTACGCGGCCACGGCAGCGTCAACGGCCTGCAACCGGGCGGTTGTCGGGGTCTGCCGCCCGGCGCCCGGCCATTCGCGCAGAACCCGCAGTGCATCCGCCAGTTTCTTCAGTCTGTCCGCACGCGCCTGCGACTCGGCCTGCTGGATCTCCTGCGTGAGCGAGGTCGCCCAGCCGGTCAGGTCCCGGTTCCGCTGCTGGAGCAGGTCACTGCCGCGGGTCGGCAGCTGCACGACCACGAGCGACATTCCGTCCGAACCGGCGGCCAGACTGGTCGGGCTGACGTCGATGCCCATCGCCTGATGTTGATCGATGCGCTCGTCGGACGCGCCGAAGGCCCCGGCGACGTACTGCTCAATGGTGCGCGTCTCGCCTGGGCCAAGCAACGGCATTCCGGCGACCCCGTCGCTGCCCTGGTAGCCCTGCTCTCGCAACCACTGCCCGTTCTGCTCCAGGTAGTGGCGGAACAGGTCGTTGCTCAGCTGTTGGGCGTGGACCTGCATCCAGGCACGCACCTGCGGCGGCAACGCGGCCTGGATCGCGAACAGCGCCGTTCGTGATGCGACGGCCGCGTGGTCGGTGACCTGATCGCCGGCAAGGTTGTGCCAGCCCGCAGCGAGCGCGGCGGTCTGCGTGTAGACCAGAGCCACGAACCCGGCCACGGCGTCCACCTCGAGCTGGTGCTCCGTCTCGGGCCGGACACGACCGCGCTGAGCCGAGTACTCCTGCGACCATTCGTCGGCGAAAGCGATGGCGTTTCGCGCCTGCTCCCGGCCGTAGTCGGCGCTCGGACTTCCGCCACTCCGGTCGTCACTGGCCAGGTGCTCGAACAGGCGCCGCAGCCCAGCCACCGGAACCCCGATGGTCTGATCCGCGACGGGGTCGGTCTGCGGGTCCGGGTCGGCTGACGTCGCGCCGTTGGCCGGTGGGGGCACGGTCCGCCGCGAACCGACTCCGGCGGTCCAGGCCACGGACTGCCGGTACGGCGTACGGGCGGTCGAATGGGGCGGGATCAGGGGTAGCACTGGTCCGAGGGAGGCGACCTGCACAGCGGAGTTGGGGCCGGATTTCGCGCTTGCGGTGATTGCCTGCCATTGATCGCCGGGGGTGGATGCCAGGCGGGGACGGCCGTCGTTGTCAAAGGCGGTCGGGGCCACGACGGCGCGGCCGTCGGGCGTGGTCCACGCGGTGCCGCTGGGTGCGATGACGGTAACGCCAGGCAGCTCACGTGCGAGGCCCGCGGCGAAGCCGGAAGTCGGGCTGGCACCCGTGTCACACGCGACGAGAACGACGGTGCGGCCGTCCCAGGTGGACTCCTCGCGAATCAGGGTTGCCAACTGCTGCGGGTCGATCCGGCGCCCGTCGACCTCGATTGCGTCTTCGGTGCCATGTGCGAAGACATGGAAGTGGTCTTTGTGCGGAGCGAACGCTTCCGCGTGGGACTGGCTGGCCTCGTCGGCGGCGGGCAGCAGCGAGATTCCTGAAGGCACGGGGCGCGCCCGCACCGGTCCGGGCTCGTTGTTATCGGCCTGGGCGAGGGCGAGACGAACAGGCTGACCGTCATCCACGTCCTGGGCCTGCTGCGGTGCTACCGGCGACTCGACACTGGTCGTGACCGGTCTGTCTGCTGCTGCGGAGGCGGCCTGCGTGGACGCGGCCGGACGCTCGACCGGCGGATCGACGCTGGCGTTCGACGTGGGCGTACCTGGTCGCGGTGGCCCGACGACCCTGCTCGGCCCGAGCGGGGCAACGGTTGTCGCGTTGGTCGGTGCGGTGGTTGCCAGCGTGGGGGCGGCCGGTGGGGCGACGGTGATCGGGGTGGCGACCTCGATGCTCGTGGTGGGTTCGGTTGCCGGTGGCGGGGTGGTTTCGGTCGGGCTGCTGCCGGTCGCTGGGGCCTTGGTTGCGGGGTTGGTCGGATCGGCGGCGGTTGTCGCGCTTGCGACCGGGGTGGTGGCGGCTTGCGTTGCGGTGGTCGGCGCGGTGTTGGTGCCGGTGGTGGTGGTGGCGGCGGTGGCGGTGGCGGTGGCGGTGGTGGTGGCGGTGGTGGTGGCGGTGGTGGTGGCGGTGGTGGTGGCGGTGGTGGTGGCGGTGGTGGTGGCGGTGGTGGTGGCGGTGTTCGGGGTTGCGGTCTGTGCCGTGGTGCTGGGCGAAGCGGTTGCTGTGGTGGTGTTCGCGGTGGTGGCGGTGGGATCGTCGACGGTGACGGTCAGGGTGGGTGGGGTGCCGACGGTGCTGAGGTTCTGGCTGCTGGTCGGGGTCGACCCGATCGTGCTGGTGGAGGTGGTCGGTTGGCCGGTGACGGTGCTGGACTTGTCGGCCGAGGTCGGCGTGCCACCGCCGTTGACGGTTGACGTTCCGGTGCTCGTGCCCGGTGGGGTCGTCGCGTCGGTACCGGTGCTGGTGGCCGGGATGGGAGTGCCGTTCGCGGTCCCGCCGCCACCCAGGGTGGTGGCGCCGTTGGACGTCAGCGGGTCAGCACCGTCGGTCGTGACCGGGCCAGTGGCGTTGGTCGTGCCGTTCCCGGTGGACGTCCCGGGAAGCGTGGTGTCGTTCGGGCCGGTGGTGGTGGGGCCGGTGCCGTTGGGGTTGGTGCTGTGGGGGGGTTGGCCCGGTGGGGTGGTGTACCCGGGTGGGTTCTCGGCCGGGACCGTGCCTGGCAGTGACGCGTACTCCGGTGGGCTGGCCCCCGGCGTGTACGCCGGCAACTGCTCGCCATCACCCGGGCCCGTGCCGGCGTTGGTGAGGTTGGGTCCGTCTTTCAACGGTGGGCGGCTGTGGTCGACGTCGCCTGGTGGCCGGTGCCCGCCGCCGATCATCTCGGCCCACTTCTGTGACACCCCGCCGATCAACCCTGCGACAAACGTGGCGCCCGGGTTGAACCCCGCCCCCATGATCGACGACAGGACCGCCTCCACCGGCAACTCCGACAACCCGTCCAGCACCCCATGCCCGACCGACGAGTCCGTAGCCTTCGGCGCCCACTTCTTACCCCCCAAATGCAGCACGCTGGCCACCCAGCCGACGAAAATCCCCGCGACAAAGTCGATCCCCAACCCCTGCCCGTCGACCTTTTTCCGGTTACCCTCCGCGAACTGGACCGCCTGCCCCAGCCCGGACTGCCACACCTCCTCCAAACCCTCATCCACACCCTCGATCACCAACTTCGCGATCCGCTGCTGCGTACGCCCCTTCAACCCCTGGATCAACGCCCGAACGACCCGCCCACCCATCCCGATGTGGAACGGCACCAAAACCGTCAACCCCGCCGACAACGCCAGGAAAATGTCGAGGACCTGCTGGAACATCGCGATCGTGACCGTGTACTTCGTCTGCTCGGTGTCCAACGCGAAATCCTGCGCCGAGTCCGCCAAAAACGTCGCCACCTGCGCACCCTGCGGCACCTCCTCCGCCACATCCGACACAAACCCACGGAACGCCCGCGAACTATCGCCCTCCAACGCCGCCAACACCCCATGCGCAAAGGTGTTCACCCCGAACGACGCAGCATTCAACTGACGCGAAAACTCCACCAGATCCCGCGCCAACCCCCGCAACTCCGCCTCACGCGCCTCCGGAAACTCCTCCCCCGACGTATACAAAATCGCCTTGTACGCCCACGCCCACTCCGGATCCGTCGGAATCCACAACTCAGGCACGACCGCACCCACAAACCATCAGGCGCCGGCGGCCGATTCTCTGGCGACACTGACCGCACGCAAATTGGTAGGGCGGCAGGGAAGGTGGCAAAAAGGAAGCAGCCAGGGTGTCCACACCGGAGTCGCGGGATGTCATCGTGCCGTCGCAGACATTGCGCTCGTCCTGCTTCCGGGACCGCGTCGGCGTTGGTTGCCGAACCGCTACGAAGATGTTTCGTGCAAATGTACGGGCGGCATTGTGGGACGAAACAAGTCCCATCAGTGGGACATCCGGCGGACAGGACGATGTCCGCTCCCCGCGACGTCCAACACGATCCCACTGCGACACCCGGCCACGGGGCGTACCGGGCTGCCGCAATCTCACCGAGCAGTGTCGCCCGGTCGGCTGGTGCAGTGAGCGCATTCTCGTACGCGTCCTTAAAGGCCGCCCGCTCAGCCGTCTTGCCGTCGGCCAGAGCCGGGGCCGCTGAACCGCCCGGTCTGGGGGAAAGCTCCGCGGACGGCAGCGGCGTGGGTATCGATGATTGGCTGGCGAACCCGGGCAAGGGTGACGTCTGCCCTGGCCGCCGCTTCGGCTACCGCGCGTTGAGCACCTGCTTCGGATGCGTCGACAGCCTTCGGGTACTGGGCCTCACGTGGGACTGGTCCGGCCGGGTGACACGTTCGCCGCAGGCGTCGGCGATATGTGCACTGAGCGACCGGAGCGCGTAGAACGTCCGCGAACGGATGGTGCCCAGCGGAACTCCGAGCCGCCGCGCGACGTCCAGCGGGGCCGCGTCCCGGTAGTAGACCTCGAAGAGCACCTCGCGGTGCTGGTCGCTCAGGCGGGACAACGCGGCCCGGACGATCTGGGAATCGACCACGTGGTCGGCGAGGCCGTCCGCGGTGGGAATCGCGGGGATCTCGGAAGCGCCGACTTCCGCCGGGCGCGCGTCGCGGGCACGCGCGGCGTCGATCGCCACGTGGCGAGCCACGGTGAACAGCCACGGCGCCGCGGACGCCGGATCCGCCGGCAGTTGGTCCAACTTCCGCCAGACGCGCAGATAGGTCTCCTGCAGAAGGTCCTCCGCCAGCTGCCGGCGACCGAACGCCAGACGCAGCAGAAATCGGAACACCGCCTCGGCCGACTTCTCGTACAGCTCACGCATCCGAGATTCGGCATCCGCCGAGGGCATCCTGCCCCGCGTAACGGTAGTAGCGTCAGTCAGCGTTGCCATCGTGCCTCCTCACCCAAGCCGCTCGCCTCTTTGGACTGGGCACGATGAGTGGAGGCCCGCGACATCAACAAGACATCGCCGTCAGATTGACAACGTGCTCCTGCCGCGACCGCGGGGTTGTTTCCCGGGTTCGCGCTTCCGAGCCGAGGCGATCCGGCGTTGATCCCCTGTCGATGCCCTGGTGGTCTGATGCGTCATCAGGTTGAAGAAACTCTGAACGCTTCATTCAGTCCTTGAACTAATGTTCGTATCAACCTCGCTCGCTACCGTTGCCGTATGGCTGAGACCCACGCATCGCAGACCCTGAACTTCGGCCTCCTCGGCCCGGTACGGGCCTGGCTCGGCAACGCGGAGTTGAACCTAGGATCGCCGCAGCAGCGGACCATCCTCGTCATGTTGCTGCTCCGCGAAGGTGCGGTGGCCACGCTCGGGGAACTCATCGAGGGGATGTGGGGCTACGAGCCGCCCCGGTCCGCCGTCACCACCGTTCGCACCTACATGTCGCGGTTGCGGCGAGTTCTGAGCGAGCTCAGCCCCGACGCCCCTGCCCGAATTGACTCGGTGTACGGCGGGTACATCCTGCACACCACACGCGAGATGATCGACGTCAACCGATTCAGCCGGCACACCGCACGCGGAGCCGAGGCCGCCGGTCGCAACGACTGGGGCACCGCCCGCGCCGAGCTGAACGCGGCCCTGGAGTTGTGGCGTGGTCAGCCGCTCGCCGGCACCTTCGGGCCGTACGTGGCGGGCCAGCGTCTGCGTCTGCAGCAGCTCGTCGCCGCCGCCCGGGTCGACTTCCTCCGGGCCATGGTCGGCCTCGGGCGGTACGGCGAGGTTCTCCCGGAACTGACGAGCATGGCCGCAGCCGACCCACTGCGCGAAGACGTCCAGGGGCTGCTGATGACCGCGCTGCACGGCAGCGGCCGGGTAGCCGAGGCATTGCAGCACTACCAGAAGACCCGCCGAGCGCTCATCGACGACCTGGGTCTCGAGCCGGGGGTCCAGCTGCGCGCCATCCATCAGAGCATCCTCGCCGGTGAATCCACCACGGCTTCCTCGCATCCGGTGACGGAATACGCCCGTCCGCACACGACGTCACCGAATACCACCCATCGGCGCGTACGCCTCGTGCCGGCCGCCTAGCACGACGGCTGCCCCGTCCTGCCGGCCGCCCGGCACCGACGCCGTCGAACACCCGTTGACGCGGTTGTTCGACGGCGTTGCCGCGTGACGTGGCCGGTGCCCCGTCGGCTGATCCACGGCCATGATCCCGCCAGGGTGGCCGCGACGAGCCAGTTTGGGCGCTACCATCGCCGCCGGAGTAGGGTCGTCAGCAGCGCGGCGGAACCGCTGCAGTTACACGGCAACGGCGTCTGACGGGAGCCCCATTGAGATTGCGGTTCCAAGTGCTTGGACCAGTGCGCGGATGGCGCGACAACGTCGATATCGAACTTGGGCCGCCGCAGCAACGCACCGTGCTGGCAACACTTGTCGCCGCCGCCGGCCGACCCGTCGCTTCCTCCGCCCTCGAAGACGTCCTGTGGGCCGGAGCACCGCCGTCCGCCGCTGCCGCCACCGTTCAGCAGTACATCAGCCGCCTGCGCCGGCTGCTGGAGCCGGAACACCCACCCCGGAATCCCGCCGGCCTCATCCGCCGCGTTTCCGGGGGATACGCGCTCGCCACCGACGACACGGACGCGGATCTTCTGCGCTGGCGGGAACTCGTCGCCCAGGCGCGGCGACCGGCAGAACCGGCCGACGAGGAAGCGGCCGACAACGCGTACGCGGAAGCCTTCGCCCTGTGGTCCGGACCTGCCGCGTCCGACCTTCCGCCGGAGGTCCGCGGGCATCCGGTCTTCGCCGCGCTGGATCGCGAACACGTCACGGTGCTGTCCGAGGCGGCCGACCTGGCCCTCGGCACCGGGCGTGTCGAGGTGCTCGTCGAGGCGCTGGATCGCGCGTCCACGTGGTATCCGCTCGATGAAGGGCTCCACGCGCGCCTGCTGCGTGCTCTTGCCGCGGCCGGCCGGCGTGCCGAGGCGCTGCGGCGTTTCCGGCGGTTCCGTGACCTGCTCGTCCGCGAGCTGGGGATCGAGCCTGGCCCGCAGATGCGGCTGGCCCATCAGGCCCTGCTGATCGAGCCGGAGGTTCAGCCGCTGCCCACACCGGCCGCAAGCACTGCGGCGGTTGTGCCCCGTCCGGCCCAGCTCCCGGCCGACTTGCGATCGTTCAGCGGTCGAGACGCCGAACTCGCTCGGCTCGAGAGCCTCGCCGAGGACGCGATGCCTCTCGTGGTGGTCGCCGGGCTCGGCGGTGTCGGCAAGACCTGCCTGGCGGTGCGATGGGCGCACGGCGCGTTGGACCTCTATCCGGACGGTCAGCTGTACCTGGATCTGCGTGGCTTCTCGTCCCGGAACTCGCCCCTGGAACCGGCGGAGGCCCTGCGCCACTTCCTGGAAGCGCTGGGCGTGCAGCGGTCCCATCAACCATCGACGCTGGAGGACCTGGCCGTTCTCTACCGCACCGCGCTCACCGGGAAACGCGTCCTGGTGGTGCTCGACAACGCACGCGACGAAGACCAGGTACGCCCGCTGCTGCCCACCGCTCTGGGCTGCACGGTCGTCGTCACCAGCCGGAGCTACCTGGGCGGGCTGGCGGTCGAGGACGGCGCACGGCTGATCAAGCTGGGCGTCTTCTCCGAAACGGACGCCCACCGCTACCTGCGGTCGCGACTGGGCAAGGATCGATTGGACGCCGAGCCCGAGGCCGCCGCGGAAATCATCGAGGTGTGCGGCGGCCTTCCGCTGGCGTTGGCGATCTGCGCGGCCTGGGTGGAGCGCAGTCCGGCCTTCACGCTCAGCGCGGTCGCGGCCGAAATCCGGCGACGCGCCGGGCTGGACGCCTTCACCGGCGTCACCAGCGGGCGGGACGTGCGAGCGGTCTTCGCCTCGTCCTACCGGCAGCTCTCGCCGGGCGCCGCCGAGCTCTTCCGCCGGCTCGGCCGGCATCCAGGTACCGACGTCGCGCTGAGTACGGCGGTCAGCGTCGCGGGACGCAGCCGGGCAGAGACGCTGGACCTGCTCGCCGAACTGTGCAACGCGCAGCTGCTGAACGAGCACCGCCCCGGCCGCTACGGGGCGCACGACCTGGTCCGGGCGTACGCGGCTGAGCTGGGCGACGCCGCCGAGCGTCAGGAGACCGCCCGCCGGACGGTCGAGCATTACGCGTACTCGCTGATCGCGGCGGCGAAGATGGTCGCTCCGTACCGGGTGACGGCCGACGCCGGCCAGCCGGGTCCGGTCGTGACGCCCTGGCTGCCGGCAGACAAGAAGGACGCGCTGGCCTGGTTCGCCGAGGAGCACGAAAACGTGCGGGCGGTGCTGGACCTCGCCGAGCAGGAGGGCTTTGACGAGTGCGTCATGCTCTTCGGCTGGGGCTTGAACGGATTCCAGACAAACCCCTACGACCCCGGCAACGGCTTGGTCGGCTGGGACGAGGCGATATCCGCCAGCAGCCGATCTCTCGCCGCAGCGCAGCGGCTGGGCGCCACCTGGTGGCGGGGCTACCTCCACACCGGTCTGGGACGCGGCTACGCCAAACTCGGCGAGCACAATGAGGCGTACCAGCATTTCAAGATGGCGGCCGAGGTAGGCCGCATGTCCGGCAACCCGCTGCGTACGGCGAGCGGCTTGCTGGGGATGGCGGGTGCGCTGGTCGACCGCCATGCTTGGCCCACCGGCGAAGACATCGAGCTTGCCGCGGAGCTGGCCGGCGAGGTCAGGACCCTGTCCGAGGAGATGGCCCGCGCCGCCGAGCCCGGAAGCCGCGATCCCGAAGCCACCCGTGTTCACGAGTTTCTCGGCGCCTGCCGCGAGTTCTCGGCGCTTCTGCTGTTCCACCGCACGGGCGACGTCGCGGCAGCAGTTGCGGAGCTAGGCCGCGGCATCGACACCTACCGCGACTACGACAGTCTCGGGGGCGAGCAGCACCTGTTGATCGTGACGGCTCGTCTGTACGAACAGGCTGGTGACGGCGCACATGCTGTCGAGGCGTACGAACGTGCGCTGGCGGTGACGCCGGAGTTGGCGTACGACAGCGCCGACGGCGTGGTATCCCTGGCCGTCTGCCAGGCTCGGTTCGGAGACCACGAAGCCGCGGCTCGGACCGCCGCTCGGGCCCGTCAGCTCCTGGACGGCGTCTACGACGCGTTCGCCGAACGGCAGCGCGCCCGGTTGGACGCGCTCGCACTGGACCTGGACCGACCACCGGCCGACTGACACCCCCACCTCCAAGCAACGCGGGCATCGCTCTCGTGGGGTTTTACGGCTCGGAGGGCCGGCTGATTCACCGCGGCTTGATGATCGCCAGACGGCATCGGCGACGGGCGGCGGCTAACACAGAGTTCGCGGATTTGTCACCTACCGGACGACCGGCTGGGCTCGTCCGTCCGGGCGTACCCGAGAAGCGAGAAGGAGTGGATCCCAGCGCGAGGGCAGCGATGCCCGTGAGGGTCCGACTAGCCTGGGCACGAGACCAGTAGCAGGTCAAAGGAGCGGAGCGGGTGCTGGACAGCTTGTGGTTCACCCTGCTGGGCCCGGTTCGGGTGTGGGACGGCGAGCGGGAACTCGATCTCGGGGCGCCACAACAGCGGGCGGTGCTGGCGGTCCTGCTCGCTCACGCCGGACAGCCGGTGCGGATCGCCGAGATCGTCGACAGCTTGTGGTGGCAGGACCCGCCGGATTCGGCCGTGAACACGGTCCATCGAAGCATCGGGTACCTCCGCCGGGCGCTGGAGCCGCAGCTGGCCCCGCGGGAGCCGGGTAGCTGGCTCACGCGCGCGGGTGGTGGCTACCGGCTGCGGGCGGACGCCGAGACTTCTGATCTGCTGCGGTTTCGCCGCCTGGTCGAGCAGGCGCACGGGCAGGACGGCGACCCGGTTGCCCGCTTCGCGGAAGCCTTGAGGTTGTGGCGCGGCACGGCCGCCGAAGGTGTGAGCGCGGACGTCCGGGAGAGGCCGGTCTTCACGGCGATCGACCGCGAATATGTCATGGCGGCCCGGGAGGCCGCGGACGCGACGCTTCCTGGACGCCCTGATGCCACGCTCCTCTCGCTGGTGGAGCTCGCGGCGGATCGAGCCGTCCTCGATGAGCCGCTGCAGGCGCGGGTAGTCCGCCTGCTGGCCGAGTCGGGCCGGCAGACCGATGCGCTGGAGCGGTTCGACAAGGTGCGGGCCAAACTGCGCGACGAACTCGGGCTGAATCCCGGTGGCGAGCTGGTGGGTGCGCGGGACGCGGTGCTACGGCCACCCGCCGCCACGGCGGGCCTGTCACGCCCGCTGCCCCGACCGGCGCAGCTTCCGATAGGCCTCCCCGTCTTCGTCGGCCGGGCGGCCGAGATCGCGACCGTTCAGGCCCGCATGCAGAACGGCCCGTTCGTGGTCATCACCGCGATCGGCGGAATGGCGGGAATCGGCAAGACCTCGCTCGCGCTGCACCTCGCTCACCAGGTCGCCACGCAGTTCCCCGACGGCCAGCTGTACGCCGATCTGCGCGGATTCGGCCCCGGCGACGTGGCGGTCCATCCCAGTGACATCCTGCGGTCGTTCTTGGAGGCGCTCGGAGTCGCCCCGGCCACCATTCCGCAGGATCTGGACGCGCAGGCCGCCCTGTTCCGGAGCAAAGTGGCCGGTCGACGATTCCTTCTGCTGCTCGACAATGCCCGGGACACGGAGCAGGTGCGCCCGCTGCTGCCCGGGACGGCGACCAGCATGGTCATCGTCACCAGCCGCGATCGGCTGGCGGGGCTGGTTGTTTCCCAGGGAGCCTGGCCGGTCGTGCTCGCGGCCATGCCGGACAACGAGTCCCGCCGCTTGCTCTCGGTACGCCTCGACGACGAGCGGATGCGGGCCGAATCTGCGGCGGTTGACGAGATCCTCGCGGCCTGCGCCGGTCTTCCGCTCGGCGTGACCATCGTGGCAGCCCACGCCGCGACCCATCCCGACGTGCGGCTGGGCGAGATCAGTGCCGGACTGCGCGACGCCACCCGGCGGCTGGACACGCTGTCCGCAGGCGACCCGCAGGCCGACATCCGCGCCGTGTTCTCCTGGTCCTACCGGCAGCTGGCGTCCGCGCCGGCCCGGATGTTCCGGCTGCTGGGACTGCATCCGGCGCCCGACATCTCCGCCGACGCCGCGGCCAGCCTGGCAGGTGCCACGCCGGGCGCGGCACGGGAGTTTCTCGCCGATCTGGTCGCTGCCGGACTCGTCACCGAACAGCCCGGGGACCGCTACGCGATGCATGACCTACTGCGGTCGTACGCGGCAGAGGTCGCCGAGCAGATCGATTCGGAGCAGCTGAGGCGACAGGCGGTTGCCAGGCTTCTCGATCATTACGCGCAGACGGCGTACGCGGCTGACCGTCTGGTGAGTCCCTATCGGAAGCCGCCGCCGATCGAGGCGCCGCTCGAAGGTGTGACACCGACCGATCTGACCGCGCGCGGTGGTGCCGTCGACTGGTGCAGGAATGAGCAACGTGTTCTGCGGGCGGCTATCGCCTTGGCGGAGGCTCACGGTTTCGACGCACGTGTCTGGCAGCTCGGCTGGGCTCTGGCCGATGTCCGGCGGGCCCGCACCGGTTGGCTCGACGAGATCGACATTCAATCCGCGGTGGTGCGATCAGTCCAACGGCTGGGCGACCTCGCCGCCGAGGCATTCGCCCGGCGCGTGCGGGCGTACCCGCTGATCCTGTTGAGCCGGTTCGACGAGGCCGTCGAAGATCTGGACACCGCTCTCGGCATCCACCGGCGGCTCGGGGATCTGATCGGTGAGGGCCGTGTGCACATGTCGCTGGGGATGGCGTACGACCAGCGTCAGCGCCACCAGGAAGCTTTGTCGCACGCCGAACGCGCGGCGGAGCTGTTCCGCGGGGATCCGGGTGAGCGGCTGTCCCTGGCCAACGCGTTGAGCGCCGCCGGATGGGAGCACGCCCAGCTCGGCGACTACGAACGTGCACGGGATCTGTGCCGGCAGGTGCTGCCGGTCTTCGAGGAGCTGGGCGACCGCAATAATCAGTCGTCGACCTGGGACAGCCTGGGCTTCGCGCTGCAAAAGCTGGGGCAGAACGAGGATGCGCTCGACTGCTTCAGCCGGTCGCTCGAGATCGCCCGGGAGGTCGGAGAACGGTACGGTGAGGCGACGGCGTTGACCCATCGGGCCGACGCGTACGCCGCCCTGAACGATCTGCCGTCAGCGCGTCGATCGTGGCAGCAGGCGCTTGCGATCTTGGAGGACCTCGATCATCACGACGCGGAGGCCGTCCGGCGGAAGCTTGCTTCGCCGGAGCCCTGACGAGGCGACTCGCGCCAAGTTTTTCTCCACAAGCGGGGGCTTACGTTCTTCCCAGCTCGAGGTGGCTCGGCCACCTCATCTCAGGGGAGGACCGTCATGGGCACTCGTGCTGCTGCCACCACCGTCTTCGCGTACGCACACGTGCCGAGCCGGCCCGGCGGCACGGACCCGGTCCGGCGCGACCGCATGGCAGACGGCTGATCCCGAACCACACAGCCCCGCCCCACCATCGGCCGCACCGATTGGAGGGGCGGGACTTCTTCAGTTGAAGGAGCCTCCCGCTTCCACTGCGGGAGGCTCCCTGTCGTGGCGGCCTGCTCGCAGAGCCGTACCGCCCGGTCGAGTTCTGCCGCACGGGCTTGCAGCAGCCTCAGCTTTCAGTGCCACCACTTCTGGTTGCCGTTGCCGGTGCACTCCCACACCTGCGCCGGCACACCGTTGCCGGGCTTGCCGTCGGTCACGTCGACGCACTTGACGACCTGGAGATTGACCAGGTCGTAGGAGGTGTTGTAGTCGAACTGCTGGGCGAGTTCGCCGGTGCAGTCGCCGGTGCCCAGACGAGCGCCGTCGGTGGTGCCCTCGATCTGCACGCACCGCCCGAGCACCCGCAGGGTGCGGTCGGCTCGCAGGTCGAACTTCTGCGCGCCCCGGCCGTCGCAACGCCACAACTCGATCGCCCCGGTTGCGGTGTTCAACTGCAGGCAGGTCGCGGTCTGCATGCCCTTGAACTGACGGCCGACGGCCGGGCCGAGCGGCGAAGCCGTGGGCCGGCTCGACGGCGCGGCCGACGTCGCCGGGCGTCCCGGCACCTTGGGAGGCGCCGTCGCCGGGCCTCCCGGCACCTTGGGAGTCGCCGTCGGGTCGGGAGAGGCGGTGGCGGACGAGAGAACCAACAGATCTGACGACGACGGCGTCGGTTCCACCACGACGATCTCCGTGCCCGTCGAAGGCTCGTCGGCGGTCCTCGCCGGTGTCTTTCCGCCGGCCAGATCACTGGCCATGGCGGGCAGTACGGCGACCGCGGCGATCACCAGCGTCCCACCGACCGCGGCCCACAACCGCTGCCGCCGCGGCCGCCTCAGCTTGACCACCACGGCGGTCGCGGTTCCTCTTACGACAGAGCCGCCTTCGCCGGGGCTCGGCTCGCTGTCGGCCTCGCTTTCCTTCTCCCCCGGCTCCGTCGGCTCGGCCGCTCCCACCGGTTCCGGCTCCACACCCTCGGCAGCGGCTCGCAGCAGCCGTTCGGCGGTCGCGGCGTCGGCACGCTCGGCCGGGTCCCGGGTCAGCAGCGCGTCCAGCACCGGACCCATCACTCCGGCTCGCTGCGCCGGCCGTGGCGGCTCGGTGGCCAGGGCCGCCAGAGTCGCCACCGGCGTCGACTTCTCATACGGCGGCTGGCCCTCCACCGCGGCGTACAGCGTCGCGCCGAGCGACCACAGGTCACTGGCCGGGCTGGTGTTCTCGTCCAGCGCACGTTCCGGCGCGAGGTACGACGGGGAACCCAGCAGGATTCCGGAACGCGTGATGCCCGAGTCCCCGCTCGCGGTCGCGAGCCCGAAGTCGGTGAGCACGATCCGGCCGCCCGTCGCCAGCAACACGTTGGCGGGCTTGACGTCGCGATGCAACACTCCCGCCTCGTGCGCCGCCCGCAACCCGGCGAGCACGCTCAGCCCGACCCGCGCCACCTCCCGCGGTGGCACGGGGCCGTCGTCCCGGATCACTTCGAACAGCGACCGGGACTCGACCTGTTCCATCACGATCCACGGCGAACCGCTGTCGGTGACGACGTCGAAGATGCCGACGACATTGGGATGCCCGATCCGGGCGATCGACCGGGCCTCACGGATCGCGCGCTGGCGCGACTCCTCCATCTCGTCCCGGCTCAGCCCGCGCTCCAGCACGACTTCTTTGAGTGCCACGTCCCGGCCGAGCAACTCGTCGCGCGCGGCCCACACCCGGCCCATGCCACCCTCGCCGAGGGTACGCACCAAGCGGTAACGACTCGCGATCACGACGGCATCGGTATCGGCCACGGCCCACAACGTTACCGGCAACCGGCTCCGGCCGACCCTCGCCAAATGCTTGTCCAGCAGGCGTCGATCGGATGTTGACGACTCCGTGCCGACGTCTTCGGCCGCCGATCAGCGGCGCGCGCCCGGTACGTCGGAGGCCGCGCCGCGCACGTTCCGTCCCACATCGTGACACGGAGTGATTACATTCACGCTCCTCAGTGCGATCGGCGCAATCGTCAGCCAACAGCACAGAGCGGCCCGAAGCAACCTTCGGGCCGCTCTGGTGGAGGGAGTGAGAATCAGGCTCGCGGGCCGGTGACGCCCGCGAGCACTACACCGTGGCCAAAGCCGCCTGGAACATCGCCGCCCAGCAGATGACCGTCCACCTCGAGACCGCCCGCTCCACCCTGCTCAACATCTCCGACAACTACGGCACCACCGAACAGCGCGCCCGCCAGATCTGGGAAGACAGCTGCGGCTAGCCCCCGGCACTGTCTGAGGCCTACGGCCTCAGCGCTGCGAGCTTTGCCCGCACCGCGCCGGCCGTCGGCAGCCCCAGATCCTCCTTTATGGATAGAGCCTGCTCGTACGCCGTGCGCGCCCGCGCCGAGCCGCCGGTGGCCGCGTAGATGTCACCCAGACTCTCCAGCACCTGAGCCACCAGGTCACGATCGTCGGACCGGTGGCACAGCTCGATCGCGTGGTTGTACGCCTCCTCCGCTTCGGCGTACTTGCCGAGCTGGAACCGGGTGTGGCCGATGCTGTGCCACGTGGCGGCCTCGCCCGCCGGGTCGAGCAGGTCTTGATAGGCGGCGAGGGCCCGTTCACAGGCCGCCAACGCCGCCTCGTGGTCGCCGTTCTCCGTGTGCACCCAGCCCTTGGCGCTGAGCGCACGCGCTTGGCCACGCTGGTTCCCTGCCTCGACATACATCAAGACGCACTCGTCGAGCAGCAGGAGGGACCGGGCCCAGGCCCCCTGCAAGTACAGGATGCGGGCCATCGTCATCATCGTCGCCGCCTGGGCGGTGAGGTCACCGTGCTCGGCCTCCAGGAGCCGAGAACGCTCCAGTTCCTTGATGGCGTCGTCGAACCTGCCCAGTTTCGCCAGCGCCGTGGCAAGCCCGTCCCGGAGGCGCTTCTCGTCCAGGGGATCGGCGCCGGACCCCATGCTGTCGATGCCGAGCTGGAGCAGGGAGGCGGCGACGGCCAACGGCGCGCTGCTGAGGAAGTGGCGTACCAGAAGCAGGTTCAACCCCACCGCGTACGCGTGGTCGCCGGCGGAGGTCGCCCGCCGGATCGCGGCGTACAGGGTCTGCTGTTCCGCGGCGATCCAGGCGGTCGCGGCCGCCGACGACGCGAACTGTTCCGGCGTCACCCCGGTCCGGGGCGGCGACGACGTGGTGAGCGGGGGTTGGACGAGCAGCGCCTCGGCCGCGTCCAGCGACTGGTAGTAGTGGTCGAGCACACGTCGCCGGGCTTCGGCCGCTTCGGCGGCGTCGATCAGCTCACCGGCGTACGCGCGGACCAGGTCGTGCTGGGTGTATCGGCCGTAGCTGCCCTCGCCGACGAGCCCGGACAGCGTCAGCTCGCTGACGAGCGGGGCGACTTCGTCCCTGGTCAGCCCGCACAGGCTCGCCGCCGCAGCCACAGTGATGTCCGTGCCGGGTATCTGCGACATGAGCCGGAACAGCCGTGCCGCGTCGGCGGAGAGGATCTGGTACGACCATGAGAAGACGGTCCGGGCGTTGCTGGCCGGATCGAACCCGGTGAGGTCGGCCAGCCCGGCGGCGGCGCGCAGGTCGTCGGCGACCGCGGCGAGGGACAAGGGTCTGTGGCTGAGCGCCCGCGCCGCCACGATCGCCAGAGCCAGCGGCAGTCCCCGGCAACGGTCGACGATGGCGTCGACGGCGTGCGGCTCCCGATCCACTGCCGGCGCGCCCAGTCGTGTGGTGAGGAAGTCGCGGGACTGCGCCGGCGTCAGAACGTCGAGTCGCAGCGGGTGCGCCCCGTCCCGGGCCACGAGGCCGCGCAACGGATTGCGGCTGGTGACGATGACCAGGCAACCGGGCGTACCCGGAAGAAGCCCACGGACATGTTCCTCGTCCCGCGCGTTGTCCAGGAGGATGAGCATCCGGCGGTCGGCGATGGTGCTGCGATAGAGCGCGGCGAGTGCGTCGAGGCTGCTCGGCATGGCCTGGCGTCGGACGCCGAGTGCCTCCAGGAATCCGGTGATCGCCTCGGTGGCGGACATGACCTCCTCGGCCTGGCCGAAGCCGCGCAAGTTGACGTAGAGCTGGCCGTCGGGATAGCGAGCGGCCTCGGAGTGCGCCCAGCGGATGGCGAGGGTGGTCTTGCCGACCCCGGCCATCCCGCCGATCGCAGTGATCACGACGGTGGGGGCCGGCCCGTCGGCCGGGGCGAGCGCCAGGGCCGCAGCCATCTCGGCGTCCCGTCCGACGAAGGTCGGCAAGTCGGCGGGCAGCTGCCGTGGACGGCTGCCCGCCGTCGGCGGCTCCGGTTCGGAGCCCACCGTCTCGGACCGCACGACGTGCTCGTACGCCGCCCGCAACTCGACGCCGGGGCTCACGCCCAACTCGTCGGCCAGCCGTTCGCGTACCCGGGCATAGGTTGTTATCGCGTCGGCCTGGAGCCCCGTGGCCGCGAGCAGGCGGACGAGTCGGGCCGCGAGGGCCTCGTCGAGCGGGTGTTCCGCGGCGAGCCGGCGGATGGGCGCGAGGAGCTGCCGGGCTTCGCCGTGGGCGACCGCGGTATCGGCGGCCTCACGGGCGACGGCGAGAATCTCGTGTTCCAGCGCGACGAACACTGGATGGCCGAGCAGACCCGGTTCGAGCCCGCTGCCGCACGGACCGAGCCGGAGGCGCAGGGCCTGCGAGAACAGCGTCACCGCTTCGGGGGCGGGCGCGGTACGCGCCTGGTCGGCGAGCGCCCGAAGGCGCAGCAGATCGAGGCTGCCGGCGGTGGCGGCGAGCTGATATCCCGCCGAGGACCGGCTGAGCCATTGGCCGGGGTCACGGGGCGACAGGGTCGGCTCCAGCGCCCTCCGCAGCAGCCCGATGCTGCGGTGGACCGCGTTGACGGCGGACAGCGGCGGCTCCTCGTGCCACAGGGCGTCGATGAACTGCGCCATGGTCACCGGCTGTCCCGCGTACGCCATGAGCAGCGCCAGCACCGCGCGTTGTTGTGGCGCTCCGAGATCGATCTCGTCGTCGCCCCGCCAAGCGCGCACCGGACCGAGAAGCGAGAACCGGACGGCGTCGTTGGACATGAGTCATGAAATCACCGTGCATGTCCGGTGGACATCAGCCATGAGTATGGCGGCTTGCCCACGACAAACCGAACCCATGTCGGCGGCCAGAGCAGCCCTCCGGGTACGGCCGAAGCTTCAGCCCTGTGCGAAGAGTCCGCGAACCTGCGTCGCCGAGCCTTCTGATCGAACGTCAAGCATTGTTGATGCAGCTGTCATCAACGCCGAGGTGCCGGTGGAACCGTTCCACCGGCACCCGGGCGGGTGATCGCTACGGTTGGCCGGTCAACACCACGTGCAGAATCCACGGCCCGTAGTACGCCAGGTCGGTGAAGACGATGACCGCATCGCCGCACGCGGTCCCCGCGCCCCGGCTGACGGTTCCCAGCGCCAGCCAGATGTGCGGCGAAAGCTCCTGCAGAGCAGGCCCGCCGCTGTCGCCGAGACAGATACCGTGTCCGCCGTGGCTGTCGACGCACAACTCCCCGGCGGTGATGCCTGCGGCGGCGCACTCCGAGTTCGGCAGGATGAACGTGTTGTCCTCCTGCAGAATCGTGGGATAGGGGCCGCTGGCGTCGGGCGTTGTCTTGCCCCAGCCGATGATGCGGACGGCGGGCGGCGAGCCGCTCGGCCGCGCGATGATGAACGGGATCGTGGTCACCGGGGCGCTCAGGCGCAACATCGCCAGATCGGACGCGGGCTGGCCGGTGCCACCGTTGAACCAGTTCCAGTCCGGATGGGGGATCACCTGGGCGACGGATACCAGCGTCCCGCCGACGGTACGGTCCGTTGAGCCGAACCGTACCCGGAACGTGTCGGGATCCTTGGCTGTCCCGTCGGGGTAGTTGGTGACGCAGTGCGCTCCAGTGACGGCGTACAGCGGGTGCACGAGGGTGGCGCCGCAGGCGTGGTCGAAGCCACCCCCGGACTGGAGCTCCTGCAGCGAGCCCATGGCCGGATAGTTCGTAGTGGCGTCGTGGCCGGCGATGATGGCAGATGCGGGCGAGGCGCCGGCGAGCAGCGACAGGGCCATAACCCCGATGGCCAGACCAACGCGCGCGATGCGTCTGCTTGCCATGTTCACTTCCCTTCAAGGTATCGTTGGCTACGCGATGCGCTCGGCGAAGTGACGCACCGCGATATCGATGACGTCCGGCGGTACCGCATCGTTCATCGATCTTGAGCACTTTCCGTGCCGCCTCTCCGGTGTCCCTGCGGGAGACGTCCTTCGCGGCATCCCGCCGCTGTCCGACCGCACAGACTTGTGCCGTCTCCTACGACGTGCAGCCGCCGGCCGAGTCGGCAGCCTGCCGGATGGCCGTCGGCTGTGAGCTCGGACGTGGACAGCGGGCTCAGGCCCGCGCCGCCAGCCAGGCGCGCCAGCCGCCGTGGGCGGTGATGTCCTCACCGGCGGCCGCTGCGTCCGCGGCGCACCCGAACCCGACCACCCAGCGGCCGTCGTCGAGCTCGACCGGCCGAGGTTCATCGGCGCGGGAAGCGCCGTCAGGAACCTGCCCAGCGCACCGACGGAGAGTGCCCAGAGCTCTCCGTCGACGGAGACGCCGTCGCCGCCGACGCGGGTGAGCCCCGGCTTGGGTGGCGTGGTGTCGAGCGCGGCGAGCGAGTACGCCGGGGCCGTCCGTGCCGGTCCGAGCCACCGCGCCCCGAGCGAGCGCAGCTCCTGCTCGAGCGGCTGCCCCACGAGGTGGGCGCCGACGACGATCAGCTCGACGGCCTCCACTCCCCCGTCGATGATCGTGGCGGGCCACGGGAGCGGCCGCTCCGGCAGCGGGGCCACGCCGCCGGCGTACTCCTGCGGAGGCGGCGTGAGCAGCATGACCCGGCGTGCCAGGTCCAGCGCCACGGCATCGTGGAACGCCCGCGCGACCACGGTGACCCCGAACTGGGCCACTCCGGCCGGCCCCTCGTCGACCGTGCCCGACGGCACCGCGACCGCGCACAGGTCGAAGAGGTTGCAGAAGTTGGTGTAGGTGCCGACCCGGGAGTTGGCGGCCACCGGCTCGGCGACGACCTCGGCGACGGTCGGCTGGAAGGGCGCGGTCGGGACCAGCAGCGCGTCGAACCCGTCGAGGAGACCGAGGCACTCGGTGCGCAACACTCGAGGCGGGCCAGGTCGCGCACCAGGGTGGAGCCGCTGACCTCACCCGCCCGCGAGATGATCCCGCCGACCGCCGGGTCGACCAGCTCGGGGTGGGCGTCGACGAACGCGCCGACCGCGACGTGCCGCTCCGCGACCAGCCCGCCGTCGTAGAGCAGCCGGGCCGCTGCCAGGAACGAGGCAAAGGGGATCGCGTCCACGACGCACCCGTCCGAGCGGAGCCGGTCGGCCGCCGCCCGGAATGCCTCAGCCCAGCCGGGAGCCATCGCGGGCAGCTCGCCGAGGACCGCGACCCGAGCCGCGGCCGGCACGGCGAGCGGGGCGTCGGCGGGCCAGCGACGCGTGCCGGGGCCACCTGCCATCGCCGCCATCGCGGCGTCGGCGGTGTCCAGGTCACGGGCGAAGATCGTCACCGCGTCCCAGGACCGGCAGGCGGGGACGACGCCCTCCACCGACACCACGCCGAGCGTCGGCTTGATGCCGACAATCCCCTGGAAGGCGGCCGGCACCCGGCCGGACCCAGCGGTGTCGGTGCCGATGGCGATGTCGGCGGCGCCCAGGGCCACGGCGACCGCTGAGCCGGAGCTCGACCCGCCGGACACGTGCGTCGCGCGGCAGGCGTCGCGGACACCGCCGTAGGGGCTGCGCTGACCGACGAGCCCGGTGGCGAACTGGTCGAGGTTGGTCACACCGACCACGGTGGCGCCGGCGGCGCGGAGCCGGGCGACCGCCACGGCGTCGCTACCCGCGGGCCCGGTGGCGTACGCCGGGCATGCGGCCGTTGTGGGGAAGCCGGCCACGTCGACGTTGTTCTTCACCGCGAGCCGGAGACCGGCCAGGGGCCCGGAGGACGCGGAGAGCTCCGCCTCCACCTCAGCCGCGTCGCGGCGGACGATGAAGGCCTCGGGGCGGGCGCTCACGAGGCCCGTCCCAGCACGACGAGGGCGTCGCCTGGCGCGACCTGCGCTCCCGGGCTCGCGGGCACGGCGGTGACGACGCCGGCGGACGGCGCGGCGACGTACGTCTCCATCTTCATGGCCTCCAGTGCCACCAGGGTCTGCCCTTCCTCCACGACGTCGCCCACGGCGACCTCCACCTTCCACACGTTGGCGACGAACGGCGCGTCCACGCGGGCGCCACCCTCGGGCACGACCACGTCCGCCGCGCTCGCCACCTCGACTGCGGCCGCGGCCTCGGCCCAATCGAACTCCCCGGCCTCCTCCCAGGCCCGGCGCTCCGCGTCGAACGCGGACGCCTGCGTCGCCCGGAAGGCGGCGATCGGCTCGGCGTTGTCGCGCAGGAACCGCTCGTGTTCGGCGAGCGAGAAGGTGCCCTCGGTGACGTCGAGGCCGGTGCGGCCGGCGGCGAGGTCGGCGCGCAGGTCGAGGAGCTCCTGGGGCTCGACGGGGTACCAGCTGATCCGGTCGAAGAACCGCAGCAGCCACGGGTCCTCCCCCGGAGCCGGATGCGTGCGCCACACCTGGGTGGTGCGTCCGACGAACTGGTACCCGCCCGGGCCCTCCATGCCGTAGATGCACAGATAGGCGCCGCCGATGCCCACGGAGTTCTCCGCCGTCCAGGTGCGGACGGGGTTGTACTTCGTCGTCACGAGCCGGTGCCGCGGGTCGAGCGGGGTGGCCACCGGCGCGCCGAGGTAGACGTCCCCGAGGCCGAGGACGAGGTACTCGGCGTCGTACACGGTGCGGTACACGTCGTCGACGGAGGCCAGACCGTTGATCCGCCGGATGAACTCGATGTTCCAGGGACACCAGGGCGCGTCGTCCCGCACGCCGGCCATGTAGCGGGCGATCGCCTCCCGTGTCGCCGGGTCGTCCCAGCTCAGCGGCAGGCGCACCTGCCGGCTCGGGACCACCAGGTCGGTGGTGGCGGGCAGGCACCCCTCGGCCTCGACCAGCAGGTCGAGCAGCGCCGGCAGCGGCAGCACGTCAGGGTCCACATGCACCTGCAGCGACCGGATGCCGGGCGTCAGGTCGAGGACCCCGGGCAGGCCCCGCCCGGCCAGCGCCGTGTGGAGTGCGTGTACCCGGGCCCGCAGGGCGAGGTCGAGCACGATGTCGCCGTACTCCACGAGGACGGCGTCGTCGCCCTGGCGGCGGTAGGTGACCGCAGGGTCGCCGTCGAGCCGGCGCAGCACGCCGTCGTCCCCGTCTCCGCCGGGGAAGTACGCCGGCAGGTCCAGCAGCCGCGGCGAGGCGGCGGCCTCGCCGCGCACCGGCACGAACGCGACGGTATCGCCCGGCCGGAGCTGACCCAGCTTCCAACGGTCGGCGGACACCACGGTGACGGGGCAGACAAAGCCGCCGAGGCTGGGACCGTCGGGCCCCAGGAGGATCGGGGTGTCGCCGGTGAAGTCCAAGGCTCCGACGGAGTACGCCGTGTCGTGGATGTTCGAGGGGTGCAGTCCGGCCTCCCCGCCGTCACGGCGGGCCCACGTGGGCCTGGGGCCCACGAGCCGGACACCGGTGCGGGCGGAGTTGAAGTGCACCTCGTAGCGGCTGGCATAGAGCTGCTCGACGTCGGCGCGGGTAAAGAACTCCGGCGCCGCGTGCGCAGACGTCCGAGGGACCGTGAAGGGCTACCTGACCAGCATCTTCACCCGCCCTGTTTGGGGGCCGTCAGCGGAACTGGCGGAAGAATTCCCGCACGTCACCGACCAGAAGGTCGGGTGCTTCCATGGCGGCGAAGTGCCCGCCGCGGTCGAACTCGGACCAGTGCACCACGTTGTGGTCACGTTCGGCGAGGGGCCGGATGGTGATGTCGTTGGGGAACACCGCCACCCCCGTCGGTACCCCTGAACGTGGCTTGGCCTGGCCCCAGGTGCGGGCGTCTTCGTAGTAGATGCGGGCGGCGGATCCGGCTGTGCTGGTCAGCCAGTAGACCGAGACGTCGGTGAGGATCAGGTCGCGGTCGACAGCGTCGTCGGGTAGGGCGGCGTTCGGATCGGTCCATTCCTTGAACTTCTCGACGATCCACGCCAGTTGGCCGACCGGTGAATCGGTGAGGGCGAAGGAGATCGTCTGCGGCCGGGTCGACTGGACGATGGCATACCCGCTCATGTCCCGGCCCCAGGTCGTCATGAGCGCGAGGCGGGCCTGGTCGGCCTCGGTGAGGCCGACCAGCTCGGCCGGATCGCCGGAGGGGAAGGTGCCCAGGTTGTTGACGTGCACGCCGATCACGTGATCGGGGTCGATGCGGCCGAGTTCGGGGGAGACGATCGCTCCGGTGTCGCCGCCTTGGGCGCCGTAGCGGTGGTAGCCGAGACGTTTCATCAGCTCGGCCCAGGCGTTGGCCACTCGGCTGGTGTGCCAGCCTGGGCCGGCGAGCGGGCTGGAAAAGCCGAAGCCGGGCAGTGACGGGGCCACGACGTGGAAGGCGTCGGCGGGATCACCGCCGTGTCGGGCGGGATCGGTCAACGGTCCGATGATCTTCATGAACTCCACGACCGATCCGGGCCAGCCGTGGGTGATGACGAGCGGCAGTGCGTCCGGCTCGGGCGAACGCACATGCAGGAAGTGCACGTTCTGTCCGTCGATGACGGTGGTGAACTGGGGAAATTCGTTCAGCTGTGCCTCGTGGGCGCGCCAGTCGTACTTGGTCTGCCAGTAGTCGGCCAGGTCTTTCAGGTAGTCCAGCGGCACCCCGGCCTCCCAGCCGACGCCGGGCAGCTCGTCCGGCCAACGGGTGTGGGCGAGCCGGTGACGCAGGTCGTCGAGGCGGTCCTGGGGAATCTCGATCCGGAACGGGGTGATCTGTTCGCTCATGAGCATCACGCTACGAGGCAGCTAGGGCAGGTTCGGTCCTAACTTCCTGGCAGACTTGCGGCATGTTGGAAACCTCCGCCCGGCTGCTGCGCCTGCTCTCGCTGCTGCAAACCCCGCGCGATTGGACCGGCGCCGATCTGGCGCAACGCCTAGAGGTCGACGTGCGGACCGTGCGCCGCGACATCCAGAAACTGCGCGACCTCGGCTACCCGGTGCACGCCACCCCCGGCGCCGCCGGCTACCGGCTCGGCGCCGGAACGAAGCTCCCGCCGCTGCTGCTCGACGACGAGGAGGCCGTCGCCGTCGCCATCGGCCTGCGTACCGCTGCCAGCGGCACGGTCACCGGCATCGAGGAAACCTCGCTACGCGCACTGGCCAAGCTCGAACAGGTACTGCCGTCGCGCGTACGGCACCGTGTCAACTTGCTGCACTCGGTCACCGTCACGGTCCCCACCACCGGCCCCACCGTGGACCCGGACGTGCTGACCGTCCTCGCTGCCGCCTGCCGCGAGCAGCAGCGGCTCCGCTTCGACTACCAACGCCACGACGGCGCTAACTCGCTACGCGACACCGAACCGCACCGGCTGGTCCACACCGGCCGACGCTGGTACCTGGTCGGCTGGGACACCGACCGGCGCGACTGGCGCACCTACCGGGTCGACCGGATCCGCCCCCGCATCCCCACCGGCCCCCGCTTCACCCCCCGACCGGCACCCGACGTCGACCTCGCCGATTACCTCACCCGCGGGGTCTCCACCGCGCCCTACCGCTACCAGGCCCGGATCACCCTGCACGCGCCAGCAGAGGCCGCCGCCGAACGCATCCCACCCACCGTCGGTGTCATCGAAGCCGTCGACCCGCACACCTGCCTCCTGCACACCGGATCCAACTCCCTCGACGAAATCGCCATCTACGTCACATCGTTCGGCTTCCGCTTCCAGATCCACCAACCACCCGAACTCGTCACACACATCCGACACCTCACCGCCCGACTCGCCGAGGCCGTGACCAACGACCCGGTACGCGACGACGAGTTTCGCCGTGACAGGGCGACCGAGACGGAAACGGCCCCGAACCTCGACCACGTTGTCAGACCGCCATAGCGGCTTTTCGTCGGCGAGACGAGCGGATCGGGCCGGACAGGTCGCCACGCGTGACGGCTGCGGCCACGATGCGTTCGGCGGGGCGGCGGCACATCCGCAGGACCGGCGCGGTCACGCCCTGCTCGGCGGCCAGGTGCTCGATCAATGCGTCGCCGAAGCGAGTCGCGCTGATCAGATCGGCGGCCTTGGCGGTGATCAGGCCGGCGGCGGCTGCCCGGCCGAGCAGAGGCCCGGGTGCCCGACGGCCTCATGTCGACTCGGGCGAGATCGGCGACGCCGCCAAAATGGGGCTTGACCTTGTCCCTGGGGCAGGGTTCGAGGATCGATGACATGAACGAGATCGCACACATCAGCAAGCGGGCAGCCGACTTCTGCGAGGCTACCAAGGTTCCCGGATTCCTCGCCGGCATCTACCACGCGGGAGAGCAGGCCGTCGTCGCTCACGGTGTGGCGAACCTCGCCACCGGAGCACCTATGGGCGAGGACACCAGTTTCCTGTTCGGGTCCATCACCAAGATCATGACGACGACGCTGGTGCTCCAGCAGGTCGAGCGGGGCGCTCTCCACCTCGACGCGCCGGTCGTCGACTACCTGCCGGAGTTCCGGCTGGCCGCGCCCGGCACGGCCGAGAAGATCCGCGTCCGCCACCTCGTCACCCACACCAGCGGCATCGACGCCGACCTGTTCTTCCCGGACGCGGTCGGCCGCGACGCCCTCAAGATCTACCTGGAGCGGCTCGGCCGCGAGTGCGGCGTTCTCTTCGAGCCGGGCGAGTACGTCAGCTACTCCAACGGCGGCATGATCGTCGCCGGCCGGCTGCTGGAGGTGGTGACCGGGCGGCCATACCACGAACTGCTCGAGCGTGACGTCTTCGCGGCCGCCGGGATGACCGGCGCCTGCACCTCCGCCGAGCGGGCCATCCTGCGCTCCACCGCAATCGGGCACTTCCCCGATCCGACCACCGGTGACATCCGGCCGACCGGCATGTTCATGCTGCCGCAGACGTGGGGGCCGGCCGGCAGCACGCCGATTGGCACCATCGAGGACCTGCTCGGCTTCGGGCGGGTCCATCTCGGCGACGGCATGGTGCCGTCGGGCACGCGGGTGCTGTCGGCGAGGTCGGTCGCGCGTATGCAGTCGGTCATGTACGACCCGGGTACGCCGAACACCTCGCCCGTCGGCCTCGGCTGGCTGGTGCGGTCACTCGGCGGCACGACGGTGCTGACCATGTCCGGGGCCTCGCCTGGTGGAGTGGCGGTGCTGGTCGTCATGCCGGAGCACGACCTGGTGTTCGCCGCGTACGGCAACGATTCGCGGGCGCTTGCGCTGCACGACGAGCTGCTGCTCTGGCTCGCCGGGCTGTTCGGCACGGTGGAGACGCCGGCCTACGCGCCGGAGGCAGTCGATCTTCAGCCGTACGCGGGGACGTACCGCTCGAACCAGCTCCGGGTCGACGTGCGCGTTGTGGATGGCGGATTGGAGGAGCAGGTGACCTACGAGCCAGCGGACGAGGTGCAGGAGCGGATCTTCACCGGCTTCGTTGGTGGCTCGTTCACGGCGCCGCCGCTGCGTTACGTGCCGATCGGGAAGGATCTCTTCGCCCCGGCTGGAATCCCGTTGGAGGGGCTGCCGTCGCAGTACCTGGTGTCCTACCACGGCGGGGCGGCGTACCGGTGCGCCGGCGGTCGGATGACCCGGCGCTCGTCCGTCTGACACGATGCGGTTCATGAGCGACGAGCTGGCCGACGGGCGGCACCTGTTGACCATCGGCCAGCTCGCCGACTACGCGGGCGTGACAATCAAGGCGGTGCGCGTCTACCACGACCGGGGCCTGCTGCCCGAGCCGCCACGCGACTCGTCCGGTTACCGACGCTACGGCGCCGAGCAGGCGATCCAGCTCGTCAAGATCAGGACACTGGTCCAGGCCGGGGTGCCGCTGGCCCGGATCAAGGAGCTGCTCGGGGCCGGCCCGGAGCGGTTCACCGCGGCGCTCGACGAGATCGACCGCAACCTACGGAGGCGAGCCGAGGAGATCCTCCGGACCCGGCAGCGGATCGCCCAGCTCCACAGCGGGGACCGGCTGTTCGTCTCGGCAGAGGTCACCGGCTATCTGGAGCGGCTGCGCCAGATAGGGGTCAGCGAGCGCAGCGTACTACTCGAGCGCGAACTGTGGATCCTGCTGCAGTCGGTGGCGCCGGAGCTGGCGGCGGCATGGATCGCCGACAAACTGGCGGCCATCGCCGATCCCGAGTTCCGCGCGCTGTATCTCGACTACGACGGCGCCTTCGACTGGTCACCGGACGATCCGCGCCTGCCCGCGCTGGCCGAACGGACCCGGCGATGGTACGCCGGACAGGACGGCAGCACCGACGCCGGGCCGCCGCCCAACCCGACAATCACCCGGCTGGCCGGCGTGGCGGCCGGCGCTTCCTCACCGGCCTGGGCACGGATCGCCGAACTGGCGAAGGAAGTCCCTTGAATCCGGCACCAGGACATGGGTCACGATAGCCCCCGGAATGCCTCCCATCAGCCGGCGAGGCCGCCGAGGCCCACCGTCCACGACTCACGGCACAATTGACATTCTCTCCGTCCTAAAGGACGGAGATTCCCTCCACGCTGCGTGTGGAACACACGGCGTCTGGGTGGATTACCGTTTCGCCGCGCGGTGC
>NZ_JBEYTI010000033.1:0-60288 GCF_040642975.1 Micromonospora sp. NPDC047548 | reverse complement strand
CTGCTGGCAAGACCGCGTCGCCTACGACCCCACCCGCCACCGAGCCTTGCAGGCCGTCCTCGCGTCCGCCGCTTGACACAGGGCTACTCATGCCGCTGACATGGCGCGCCAGTCGTCCCGGCAGCATCACTGTCAGTCCGGCATCCAGGTCGGCCGTCGCGTCGTCAGATCATGATCGTTGGCAGCAGATCTGGCCACCAGCACCAGGGTCGGCGTGACTCACCGTGATTGCTGGAGCGGGCGTCAACGCGAATACAAGACAGTTGGATTACCTGACCCTGCCAGTCGACCCCCGTCGAGGGCGGCAGCGACCTGGTCCATGATGTGCTGCCAGTGCGTCCGCTGCTGTTCGCGCTCTTCGGCGCTTGCCAGGTGCTCTTGGTGGAAGCGAAGCATCGTCCGGGCCCCGTCGGCGGCGGGAGCGAGGGCGACCTGCACCGTGGTGGTGTCGTGGGTGACGCGGATGCGGTCTGCCGGGCGGTAGCCGCGCACCTCGCCCGCCACTCCTGTGGCCGTCCGGTAGGGGGCGCCGCGTTCTGGGATGAGGACCGCGCCGGGGCCGAGCCAGAGGGCGAGCCCGTCGGGGCTGCTGATGAAGTCCCAAACGACGGGCACGGGGTGGGGCAGCGTGCGGGACACGCCGATCTGCCAGCCGGCGTCCTTGGTGAGTCCTGTGGGCATCGCGGTCATCCTTCCTCGGAGTGGCGGGCGCGCAGCGCCCTTACCTTGTGGCGGTTGCCGCAGTGCTCCATGGAGCACCAGCGGCGGTGGCCGGGGCGTGAGGTGTCGACGTAGACGAGGTGGCAGTCTTCGGCGGCGCAGGTGCGGATGCGGTGTGCGAAGGGGCCGGTCAGCAGCTCTATGGCGTCCCGTGCGACGGTGGCCAGCAGGTGCGTGCCGCGGTGAGTTCCGGCCCACTGTCGCTTCCCGGTCGGCGTGATGGCGGGTGCCAGGGCCGGACCGGCGGCTGCCTCGTTGATGACCTCCAGGTCACCGGGTGGGTGCGGCTCGCCGCGCGTGTGGGCGATGACCACACGAAACAGTGCATCGCGCAGCCTTCGCGCGTCCGTCACGTCGGCCTCGGAGATCTCCAGTACGGGCGTCGGGGTCAGCCGTGACCGGTCCGCCCAGGCGGCCAGATCGGCGGGCTCGTGCAGAACCTCGTATCGGCGGTAGGGGCCGGGGCCGCCGGTGACCAGCAGCTCCAGGCACAGCGCGCCCGGGTCGAACCGGTAGGCGACGCCGGTATGGGAGTGCAGCGTCAGCCCCTTGGTTGCGAGGAGGTCCATGTAACCAGTATAAACAGTTACATGGCATTGAGTTGGAAGCTGGTCATCGACAGCACGAACGCACCCGCCCTCGCAGACTTCTGGGCTGCGGCCCTGGAGTACGAGGTGGAAGACCCCAGCATGCTTATTGAGCAACTGCTGGCCGCCGGCCGCATCGGCGAAGAGGCGGTCAGCGAGCATCGCGGCCGCAAGACCTTCCGCGGCTACGCCGCGATCCGCCACCCCGAGGACCCGTTCGACGAGACCAGCGGCGTCGGCCGCGGCCGACGGCTGCTCTTCCAGGACGTGCCCGAGGGCAAGTCCGACAAGAACCGCCTGCACCTCGACGTCCACAGCGAGCCCGGGGACCTCGCTAAGCTGGTGACCCGGCTGGAAGACCTGGGGGCGACCCGCGTCCGCGAGGTCAACAAGGGACCCGCCGGGCACTGGTGGATCATGCAGGACCCGGAAGGCAACGAGTTCTGCGCGGCGTAGATCGGGCCGTGACCGCCCGCGACATCGCCGTGCTGCGCGGTCGTCGTGCGAGAGTCCGTTTTGGACACAGAAGGGAATGATCCCGTCGATGGGTCGGGGCAGCGCGACGTCCTCTCATGCCGCGATCCGCGCGCATCCGTCCGCCCTGTGGTGACCGAACGTAGTTGGACGAACTAGCCGCCCTGGTGGCGATGGCGGCCCCCAAGGCGTCCGACGTTGATCTCCTCTACATGTGGATCCTTGCATGTCAGGGCGTACCTGGCTGGGAAGTGGACCTGTACGCCGACAGTAGGTGAGGTGCCGCAGGACGACCTCGTCGGCGGATGCGCCCGGTCTTCGGATCGGGCGAGCACCGCAACATCAAAAGGACGCCGGGCCGGCGGCTGCCCGCGTCGGCCGGTGAGGATCGGGAGGTCGGAATGGACCGGCACGAGGTGTGCAACGCACTGCTGACGACGGGACTGTCGCCGGACGCCTTCGAGCTGGAGGGCGGCACGAGCACGTACCGGTCCCGCCCGACTTCAGATTCCTCCGCCGCTCACCCGGCGGTTGGGAGATCGGCCGCTACGAGCGCGGCGTGCACGCCGTCCGCCAGCGCTTCGACACCGAGGAGGAAGCGGGCGACGGACTCTGGACCGCGCTCACGGGCCGCCCCGCTCCTCCCTGATCCAGCAACCGCGCGTGGAGGGTCCCGGCCGACAGCTGCCTGGGGTCGTCCGCCGCGCCCGCCATTGCCACGCCGCTCGCCCGGGACCCGCAACCGGTGACCGGGCCAGGCGGTGGCGCCGCTGTCGATGGCGATCGTCGCGCCGGTGATGTGCCGGCCGCCCTCGCCCACCAGGTGGCTGACCGTCGCTGCTGCGCCCGGTCTCCGGACCGGGCGAGGATCGCAACAGGTCGTAGGTGTCGGCGTAACGACTGGTGTAGGGCCAGGTACGGCTGACGTGCAGACCGGTCATTCGAGCGCGGCCGCCCGGGCCGCGAACAGGCTGCGCTGGCGGGCGTTGCGGGTCATCGCCGCTGCACGTTCGAACTCGTGGCGGGCTTCGGCGTTGCGGCCGAGTCTGGCGAGCAGGTCGCCGCGGACCGCCGGGAGTAGCGGATAGTTCGGTAGGACCAGGGCGTCAACGATCTGCAGTCCGCGTGCGGGTCCGTGGGCGTTGCCAACCGCGACCGCGCGGTTGAGGTCCACCACGGGTGATGGCGACACGTATGCCAGCACCTGGTAGATGGCCGCGATCCGCTCCCAGTCGGTCTCTTCGGCGCGGGTGGCGCGGGCGTGGCAGGCCGCGATGGAGGCCTGCAGGACATACGGCCCGAAGGTGCCTTCGGCGCGGCCGAGCGCCTCCAGTCCTCGCCGGATCAGCAGCCGGTCCCAGCGCCGCCGATCCTGATCCTGCAGCAGGATCGGGGCCCCGTCCGGGTCGGTACGGGCCGGGGTGCGTGACGCCTGGAGTTCCATCAGGGCCACCAGCCCGTGCACCTCTGGCTCGTGCGGCGCCAGCGTGGCCAGGATCCGGCCCAGGCGTAGCGCCTCCTCGCACAGCGAGGGCCGGATCCAATCGTCACCGGCCGTCGCCGAGTACCCCTCGTTGAAGATCAGGTAAATGACCTCGAGGATCGAGGCCAGCCGCTCGACGACCTCGGTTGGCGGCGGCAGCTCGATGGCCACCTTCTTCTCGGCGAGCGTCCGCTTGGCCCGGGTGATGCGCTGGCCGACGGTGGGCTCCGCGACCAGGTAGGCCCGGGCAATCTCGTCGGTGGTGAGCCCGCCCAACAGCCGGAGGGTGAGCGCGACCCGGGACTCGGTCGACAGCACCGGATGGCAGGTGGTGAAGATGAGCCGCAACAGGTCGTCGCCGACATAGTCGTCGAGCTCCGCGGCGACGTCGGGGTCCTCCGCTTCCGGGGTCGTTCGTGCGATCTGTGCAAGCTTCTGCTGGTACCGGCTCTGCCTGCGCAGCATGTCGATGGCGCGATGCTTGGCAGTGGCCATGAGCCAGGAACCCGGGTGGTCCGGAACCCCCGTGACCGGCCACTGTTCAAGCGCGATGACGAGCGTGTCCTGAGCCAGTTCCTCGGCCAGGCCGACGTCGTGGACGATGCGGGCCAGGCCAGCGATGATCCGGGCGGATTCGATGCGCCAGACCGCCTCCACCACGCGACGAGGATCGGTAGCTGTCATAGCTACCGATCCTCGCAAGCCGGGAACGCTGGGCCGAACTCAGGCGGGGTTGCCGAAGTCCTCGGGGCCGAACACCTTCAGCACATCGGCCTCGCCTTGCCAGCCCGGCCACAGATCGCGGTGCAGCTTCATGAACCGGGAAGCCCATTCCACCGCCTCCTCCTTGGACCGGACCTGGTACAGCGCGTAGCTGATGGTCTCCTTCGCCTCGGCGAACGGGCCGTCGGTGACGCTCAGCGTGCCGCCGTAGAGGCGCACCTGGGCCCCGGCGACGCTCGGGGCCAGGCCAGCGGTGTCCAGCAGGGCACCGGCCGCGGAGGCTTCCGCGCCGAGCTTCAGGATGGCGTCCATCAGTTCCGCTGGTGGCGGGGCTGCGGGCTGGGTTCCCTTCAGCAGAATCATGTAGCGCATGACTGAATCCTCTCAGTGGTTGGTGCTGTTGTCAGGAAGCGGTGCGGTAGAAGCGGACGGAAACTGTGGCCAGCCAGGCCCAGACGGTCACGACCGCTGCGACGAAGGCCAGCGTGGTGGGGCCGTGCGAACCGCTGGCGATGCCGACGAACCCGGCGAGGAAGACCACTCCGGTGATACGGGAGAACCAGGCCAGCCGACGCCGGCCGTCGCGGGCGAAGCGGCTGGCCAGCACGAAGCAGGCCGCGATGAGGCACAGGAAGCCGATTCCGCCGGCCATGAAGTGCAGCCAGCCGTGCCAGCTGACCGTCGTGGTCTCGGGCGTACCGGCGGGGAAGCCCTGTGCGGGATCGGCGCGGAAGATCCCAGCTCCGATCAGGCTCACGCCATAGGTGGCGATCAGGAGCGGGGCCCAGGTGCCGCCCCGGCCGGGGGGCAGCGCCCGGCGCAGGCCGATCGCCGCGGCCACGGTCATCAACCCGGTGACGATGAAGTTGGTGATCTGAATCCAGCCCAGCTCACCGTTCGCGAGCAGGCTCCAGGCGTGCCGGCTCAGGTCGAAGCCATCCCGGGTCAACGCCTGGGCCAAGGCCACCACGACGTAGAGCGGGCCGGCGATGATGCCGTAGCCCAGCAGCGACCTAGTGATCCGGGCGGCCGGCGTGCAGTTCGAGCTCATGTCTCGTCTCCCTGTTCGAGGTCTCTACCTAGGCCTCGAACGGGGCGACCCGGATCCGACAAACAACCTTCAAGATCTTTTTGGTTTCCTGTTTTCCCTGTTCAGCGCCAGTTCCGTCGCAGCCGCAAGAGCACGTGCCGGTCCCGCCCGACTTCTGGTTCCTCCGCCGCTCACCCGGGACCCGCAACCGGTGACCGGGTCAGGCGGTGGCGCCGCCGTCGATGGCGATCGTCGCGCCGGTGATGTGCCGGCCGCCCTCGCCCACCAGGTGGCTGACCGTTGCCGCCACGTCGGCCGGCGTCCCGTACCGGCCGAGGGCGATGTGGGACCGCTGCGCGTCGGCGCTGGCGCTGTCCGACGGGTTCATGTCGGTGTCGGTGGAACCGGGAAGGATCACGTTGACGGTGATCCCGCGTGGGCCGAGTTCGCGAGCGAGGGCCCTGGTCAGGCCGTTGACCGCGCTCTTGGTCATGGCGTAGACGCTGACTCCCGGGTCCGGGACGCGGCTGGCGAAGCTGCTGCCGATGTTGACGATCCGCCCGCCGTCGCCCATGTGGCGTACCGCCGCCTGGGTCGCCAGGAACGCCCCGCGTACGTGCACGGCGATGGCCAGGTCGAGGTCGTCGAGGCTGACCTTGTCGATCGGCCCGGCCGAGAACACGCCGGCATTGTTGACCAGGATGTCCAGCCGCCCCAGTTCGGCGACGGTCCGCTCGACCGCTCCGACCACCGCCGTCCCGTCGGCGCTGTCGGCCCGGATAGCCAGGCCGGTGCGGCCGTACGACTCGATGTCGGCGACCACAGCCTTCGCGCTGTCTTCCGCCTTGCGGTAGGTGAACGCGACGTGGGCTCCGTCTTCGGCCAGCCGGCGAACGACGGCGGCGCCGATACCGCGGCTCCCGCCAGTGACAAGGGCAACCCTACCGGTAAGTCTGGACACGCTTCCCCAATCCTGTCTGTCGACTCAGGAGGATGAGCAGCCTATCCGGCACCGCCACCGGCACCGGAGCCGGCGTTTGGCCCGTCCCGGTGGGTGTGGACGGGTACCAGGTCAGCCGAGTTCCGTGCCGTGTTGCCGACCGTCCCTACCGTGGACGGCAGCCCGCCCGGACATCACCGGCGGCACCTGCGACGGGAGCGGTCATGTCCGGTCAAGCCCTGCTCCGTACCACGGTCGTCGCCCTGGCGGCCGCGCTGGCGGCCGGCGGCTGCGCGTCCAGCGGTACGAGCGCCACGGAATCCACCGCCACGACCTCGGTCACCGAGGCCCCCAGCGACGCGGCGGCATCCGGATCCGCCGCGCCCGCCACCGGCGAGGCGACGACGACCGGGAAGCCCGCCGACAGCGGTACGACCGGCGGCGGGTCGACGGGCGGCGGCACCGGCAGCAGCGGTGGGCAGTCCGGCGCCAAGCCGACGACCAGCGCCCCGAGGCCGGCCGGCCCCGCCGTCGCCTTCTTCCGGGTCGCCCAGAAGCCGTCCTGCCCGTCCGGAACGAGCGCCAACCCGATCGCGGGTACCCCCGTCGTCATCGAGTGGAAGGCCAGCAACGTCGACTCCGTCGCCCTGTCCGTCGACGGCCCGGGCGTGTACGCCGACAACTACCCGCCCACCGGCAGCGAGACCCTGAACTTTCCCTGCTCGGGAGCCGGGGGCGACGTCCAGCGGCACACGTACCTGCTGACGGTCCGCAACGCCCACGGCAAGCAGACGAAGACCCTCGTGGTGAGCGCGGCCGTGCACGACATCCCGCGGGTGTGACGTAACCCGACCCGATCGGACCCGACCCGATCGGACCCGACCCGCCGACCTGCCGGCGGGCCGGGCTGGCTGGGGCTGTGACCGGCGCGTACGGGACAATGGGTACGTGACGACGATCCCGAACGTGCTCGCCAACCGGTACGCCTCACCCGAGCTGGCCGCCCTCTGGTCGCCGGAGGAGAAGGTACGGATGGAACGGCGGCTCTGGCTCGCCGTACTGAAGGCCCAGCGGGACCTCGGCGTGGCCGTGCCGGACGGGGTGGTCGAGGCGTACGAGCGGGTGGTCGACGACGTCGACCTGGCCTCGATCGCCGAGCGGGAGCGGGTCACCCGGCACGACGTGAAGGCCCGGATCGAGGAGTTCAGCGCGCTCGCCGGGCACGAGCACGTGCACAAGGGGATGACCTCCCGGGACCTCACCGAGAACGTCGAGCAGCTCCAGGTGCGCCGCTCGCTGGAGCTGATCCGGGACCGGGTCGTCGCCGCCCTGGCCCGGCTGGCCCGGCTCGCCCACGAGCACTCCGGGCTGGTGATGACCGGGCGCTCGCACAACGTCGCCGCGCAGGCCACCACGCTGGGCAAGCGCTTCGCGTCGACCGCTGAGGAGCTGCTGATCGCGTACGAGCGGCTGGCGGACCTGATCGCGCGGTACCCGCTGCGCGGCATCAAGGGCCCGGTCGGCACCGCCGCCGACCAGCTCGACCTCTTCGATGGCGACGCGGAGAAGGTGGCCGACCTGGAGCGCCGGGTGGCCGGGCACCTCGGGTTCAGCCGGGTGCTGGACAGCGTCGGGCAGGTCTACCCGCGTTCGATCGACTTCGACGTGCTCGCCGCGCTGGCCCAGGTGGCCGCTGCGCCATCGTCGCTGGCCACCACGATCCGGCTGATGGTCGGCCAGGAGCTGGTCACCGAGGGCTTCAAGCCCGGCCAGGTGGGCTCCAGCGCGATGCCGCACAAGATGAACACCCGCTCGTCGGAGCGGGTGAACGGCTTCGCGGTGATCATCCGGGGTTACCTGTCGATGGTCGGGGAGCTGGCCGGCGACCAGTGGAACGAGGGGGACGTCTCCTGCTCGGTGGTCCGCCGGGTCGCCCTGCCGGACGCGTTCTTCGCCGCCGACGGGCTCTTTCAGACCTTCCTCACCGTGCTGGACGAGTTCGGGGCGTACCCGGCGGTGATCAACCGGGAGCTGGAGCGGTTCCTGCCGTTCCTCGCCACCACCAAGATCCTGGTCGCCGCCGTACGCCGGGGCGTCGGCCGGGAGGTGGCCCACGAGGTGATCAAGGAGCACGCGGTCGCCGTGGCGCTGGCCATGCGCGAGAAGGGCTCCGCCGAGAACGACCTGTTCGACCGTCTCGCCGCGGACGGCCGCCTCGGCCTGACCCGCGCCGAGATCGACGCCCTGGTCGCCGACCCGACCACCTTCACCGGTGCCGCCCAGGCCCAGGTCGACGCGATCACCTGCCGCATCACGGCGGTCGTCACGGCCCACCCCGAAGCCGCCACCTACTCCCCACCCCCGATCCTCTGACCCACCCCGGACGCCCGTCCCGCCTTCCCCCACCCGGCCTTCCCCCACCCGGCCTTCCTCCACTCGGGCCCGGCTCGGCCTGTCCCGGCCGGAGATCGACTCCGTTTGCGGCGTGTCGCGGTGTCCCCGGTCGGGTGATACCGCGACACGCCGCAAACGGAGTCGATCAAGCGCGGGCGTCGCCGTGGGCGGGTCGGGTGGGTGGGTCAGGAGTTGCGGGTGGGGGTTTCGGGGGCGGAGGAGAGGTTGGGGGCGCTGGCCGGTTCGGCGATGCCGCCGGGGGACCCGGTGAAGCTGGGGTCCTGGGCCGTCTCCGCGGCGACCAGCGGCTGGTCGTGCGGCATGACGTCGGGCACCTTGGGTACGACGATCACCGCCGTGCCATACGCGCAGATCTCCATCCACATCTCGCCGCAGTCGCGGCTGTCGAAGCGCATCCCCACCACGGCGTTCGCGCCGAGCCGGAGGGCCTCCTCGCCGAGCCGGGCCACCGAGTCGGTCCGCCATCGGGTGAGGTTGTCCGGCGCCATCGGGTCGTACGCGCCACCGCGCAGGTTCTTGACCCCCTCGCGGTACGGGTTCCGCGTCCGGGCCATCGATGAGACCACTTCGCCGAGGATCTGGCGGACCTCGTAGCCGGGTAGTTGATCCGTCGTCACGACCAGCACGGTTCCGATGCTGTCAGTCGGCGCCCGGGCCGTTCGCGAGCCGTGTTCACCTGATCGGATGCTGCAAAACGAGGCGGCGCGGACGGCGGGCACCTCGGCCCCCATCCGCGCCGCCATGGCGCTAACCGTCAGACACCGGCCACCGAGGTGATCCAGGCCGGTTGTACGCGACGCTGCCGTAGTTCTGGGTGCTCACGCCGTCGGCGGTGGAGGCGACCCCCGACCGCGCGATCTACCAGCCGATCGAGGTCACCAACGAGCTGGTCCGTTGTAGGAGGCGCTCACGGTGCGGGTGGTGTCACCCGAGGCGTGGTAGCCGCTGCCGACCCGGACGGACGTCGAAAGAATCGGCACCTGCCGATGGATGCCAGGCCCCCGAGTCCCGTTCACAAGAGCGAATAGAGATCCAACGGATGTGACGCGGCGGGCTCGCGAGGCGCTCGTCCCCGTTTGTCGGGAACTGGTCAGGGCTGTCGGGCGTCGTTCGAGATTTCCCTGGTCAACGGGGTGGTGCTGGCGTACCGCCGGCGCGGCACGCAACGAAACCGCAACGGCCCGGCAACGAACGCGCATCGACCCTCCAGCCGGACGGGTCGTGATGTCGATCACTGCCTGAGCTGCCCCCGGCCGGTGCGTCCGGACCGGAATCTGCCAGGTACGCTGGCTGCGCTCGCCCCGTAGTGGGCCGGCACCCAACTGCGTACACAGTCAGGAGTGCCCTGTGCCTCGCGTCGTCGTCGACGTCATGCTCAAGCCCGAGATCCTCGATCCCCAGGGTCAGGCCGTCGCAAACGCGCTGCCGCGGCTCGGCGTCAGTGACGTCGCCTCTGTCCGGATCGGCAGGCGGATCGAGATCGAGTTCACCGGCGCACCGGACCTGGACCGGGCCCGGGAGATCGCCGACAAGCTGCTCGCCAATCCGGTCATCGAGGACTTCACCGTCCGGGTGGTCGAGGCGGACGAGACCGTGGAAACGCACCCGTGACCGCCCGCGTCGGTGTGGTGACCTTTCCCGGGTCGCTGGACGACGGGGACGCGGCCCGGGCCGTACGGATCGCCGGCGCCGAGCCGGTCCGGCTCTGGCACGCTGACGCGGAGCTGCACGGGGTGGACGCCGTCGTCCTCCCGGGTGGCTTCTCCTACGGCGACTACCTGCGCTGCGGGGCCATCGCCCGGTTCGCCCCGGTGATGGACCGGATCGTGGACGCGGCCCGGGGCGGCCTGCCGGTGCTCGGCATCTGCAACGGCTTCCAGATCCTCTGCGAGGCCCACCTGCTGCCCGGCGCGCTCACTCGCAACCAGCACCTGCACTTCCGCAACCGGGACCAGGTCCTGCGGGTGGAGTCGGCCAGCACCGCCTGGACGAACGCCTTCCAGGCCAATCAGGAGATCCTGATCCCGGTCAAGAACGGCGAGGGCTGCTACGTCGCGGACGCCGCGACCCTGGACGAGTTGGAGGGCGAGGGGCGCGTCGTCGCCCGCTACGTCGGCGGCAACCCGAACGGGTCGCAGCGCGACATCGCCGCGATCACCAACGCCGCCGGCAACGTGGTCGGCATCATGCCGCACCCCGAGCACGCGGTGGAGGCGCTCACCGGCCCCTCCCTGGACGGCCTCGGCTTCTTCACCTCGGTGCTCAAGCACCTGGTGGGGACGCCGGCGTGATCGTACGCGGCGGGACCATCGGTCGGCTCCACCGCCTCACCGGCGGCCACGAGCGCAGCGAGGAGACGTCATGACCACCCATCCGGACCCGGCCGCCGTACGGGAGACACCGGGCGCCTTCCCGGCCGCCCCGGCAGAGGCGCGCGCGGCCACGGTGGTGCCGCAGGGCGGCCCGGCCGACGCGGGCCGGCACGTCGGCCCGGCGCCGGCCGCCGGCTGGACCGCCGGCGTGGACACCGTGTCGCAGGCCGCCGGCACCCCCGAGGAGCTCCAGCCGTACGCCGAGCTGGGCCTGCGGGACGACGAGTACGACCGGATCCGGCACATCCTCGGCCGGCGTCCCACCCAGGCCGAGCTGGCCATGTACTCGATCATGTGGAGCGAGCACTGCTCCTACAAGTCGAGCAAGGTGCACCTGCGCCAGTTCGGTGAGAAGGCCCCGCCGAGCGACCGGCTGCTCGCCGGCATCGGGGAGAACGCCGGCGTGGTCCGGGTCTCCGACGAGCTGGCGGTGACCTTCAAGGTCGAGTCGCACAACCACCCGAGCTTCGTCGAGCCGTATCAGGGCGCGGCGACCGGCGTCGGCGGCATCGTCCGGGACATCCTCGCCATGGGCGCCCGTCCGGTCGCCGTGATGGACCCGCTGCGCTTCGGTGCGGCCGACCACCCGGACACCGCCCGGGTGCTGCCCGGCGTGGTCGCCGGCGTCGGTGGCTACGGCAACTGCCTCGGCCTGCCCAACATCGGCGGTGAGGTCGTCTTCGACCCCTGCTATCAGGGCAACCCGCTGGTCAACGCGCTCTGCCTGGGCGTGCTGCCGGTCGACCGGCTGCAGAAGAAGGACGCCACCGGCCCCGGCAACATCGTGGTGCTGATGGGTGCCAAGACCGGCCGGGACGGCATCGGCGGCGTCTCGGTGCTGGCCAGCGCGACCTTCGACGAGGGCAGCGAGCAGCGTCGCCCGTCCGTGCAGGTGGGTGACCCGTTCACCGAGAAGCTGCTGATCGAGGCCTGCCTGGAGCTGTACGACGCCGAGCTGGTCGTCGGCATCCAGGATCTCGGCGGTGCCGGGCTGACCTGCGCGCTCACCGAGACCGCCGCCTCCGCTGGCACCGGCATGCGGGTGTGGCTGGAGCGGGTGCCGCTGCGCGAGCCCTCGATGGAGCCGCACGAGATCCTGGCCAGCGAGTCCCAGGAGCGGATGCTGCTGGTCGTCGCCCCGGACAGGCTGGAGGCGGTACTCAAGACCGCCGACAAGTGGGGCGTGCTGGCCACCGCGATCGGTGAGGTCACCGCGCCGTCCGCCGATGGGCGGCCGGGCCGGCTGCTGGTCACCTGGAACGGCCACGTGGTGGTCGACGTGCCGCCGGGTTCGCTGGTGGACGACGGCCCGGTCTACGCCCGCCCGATGCGGGAGCCGGCCGACCTGATCCTGCTCCAGGCCGACCGGGCCGAGACGCTGCCCCGGCCGAGCACGCCGGAGGCGCTGCGGGAGACCCTGCTCCGCATGATCGCGTCGCCGAACCTGACCGACAAGACCTGGGTGACCGAGCAGTACGACCGGTATGTGCTGGGCAACACCGTGCTCGCCCAGCCGGAGGACTCCGGCGTGATCCGGATCGACGAGCGCACCGGCCTCGGTGTCGCCCTGTCGGTGGACGGCAACGGCCGGTACGCCCGCCTCGACCCGTACAACGGGACGAAGCTGGCGCTGGCCGAGGCGTACCGGAACGTGGCGGTGACCGGCGCGAGGCCGATCGCCGTGACCAACTGCCTCAACTTCGGCTCGCCGGAGGACCCGGGCGTGATGTGGCAGTTCGCCGAGGCCGTGCGCGGCCTGGCGGACGGCTGCCTCGAACTGGGCATCCCGGTGACCGGCGGCAACGTCAGCTTCTACAACCAGACCGGCGCCGCCCCGATCCACCCCACCCCGGTGGTCGGCGTGCTCGGCGTGCTGGACAACGTCGCCGACCGGGTGCCGATGGGCTTCGTACCGCGGCCCGGTGGCGACCACGACCAGCTCTTCCTGCTCGGTGACACGCACGTGGAACTCTCCGGCTCGGAGTGGGCCTGGGTGACCCACGAGCACTTGGGCGGCATGCCGCCGCAGGTCGACCTGTGCCGCGAGCGGGTGCTGGCCGACCTGATGGCGGAGGCGGCCCGGGTCGGTCACCTCAGCTCCGCGCACGACCTCTCCGACGGTGGTCTCGCCCAGAGCCTGGTCGAGTCCTGCCTGCGGCGCGGGATCGGTGCCCGGATCGCTGTGCCGGAGCGGTTCGCCGACGGCTCGCTGCCGTTCGTGTTCCTGTTCAGTGAGTCGGCCGGCCGGGTGCTGGTCTCGGTGCCGCGCGGTCACGAGAAGGCGTTCACCGGCCTGTGCGGCGAGCGCGGCGTGCCGTGGGAGCGGATCGGCGTGACCGACCCGGCGGGCGGCGCCCTGGAGGTGCACGGCCAGTTCCGGATCGGCCTCGACGAGTTGCGCGACGCGCACACCGCGACCCTGCCCCGGCTCTTCGGCGGCTCGGAGGCCGCCCAGGTCGAGGTCGAGGCGACCCGGACCGGCACCACCACCGTCGCGCCGGCCACCGTCGGGCAGCCGGCGGACCTGCCGACCGCCGCGGACGAGGACGCGGAGGCCGGACCGGCCGCCACCGACGAGGACGCGCAGCCGGAGCCGACCGACGAGGAGCCCGAGGCGAGCGTCGCCGAGGCGGCGGAGCATGAGCGCCCGAGCACGGAGGTCCCCGCAGATGCGACGGCTCCCGACGCTCTGGCGACCCCGGCCGACCCCGGTGACGACGAGCAGCCCTCCGCGCCCGATAAGCGCTGAGGCGTTGGCTGCGGCCGTTTACGCCCAACCCGGCTCCGGTGCCCGGTTCGACTGGGGGCTGACCGGAGCGGCCGAACTCGGCCGGGTCTGCGCCGTGCTGGTGGTGGTGGACGTGCTCTCGTTCACCACCGCCGTGGAGGTGGCGGTCGGTCGTGGCATGCGGGTCCACCCGTTCCCCTGGGGGGAGCAGGCCGCGGACTACGCGCGGCGGGTCGGCGCGGTCGCCGCGGTGGGTCGCCGGCGGGCGACCCCGGAGCACCCGTGGTCGCTCTCGCCGGCCGCGTTGAGCACCGCGCCGGTCGTCGCCGACCTGGTGCTGCCGTCACCGAACGGCTCCGCGATCAGCGCCGCCGCCAGTGCCACCGGCCTGCCGGTGGTCGCGGCGTGCCTGCGCAACGCCCGCGCCGTTGGGCGGTGGCTGCACCGCCAGGGGTACGGCTCAACCGACGCCCCGGTGGGCGTGGTGGCCGCCGGTGAACGCTGGCCGGACGGCTCGCTGCGCCCCTCCGTGGAGGACCAGCTGGGCGCGGCGAGCGTGCTCGACGCCATCTCCGGCGTACCGGGTGGGCTGTCGGTGGAGGCGGCGATGGCGCTCGCCGCGCTGGCCAGCACCCCCGACGTCCCGGCGGCGGTGCGTGGCTGCGTCTCCGGCCGGGAGCTGATCGAGGGCGGCTTCGCCGGTGACGTGGAGGTCGCCGTGCGGGTGGGTGTCTCCGAGGTGGTGCCGGTGCTGCGCCAGGGCGTCTTCTCCGCCGCCTGACAACGCCAGGCGAAAGGGCCGCCCGGATCACCGGGCGGCCCTTTCACGTCAGGTCCTGCGGGTCAGTCGTCCAGCCAGTCGAGGCGGCGGCCGCCTCGATCCTGCTGCGGCGTCCCGTCCGGCCGCCCCCGGCCCGCCTGGGCCTGGTCGCCGTAGTAGCCGCCGCCCTGCTGCTGGTCGTAGCCGCGGTCGTCGTAGCCGCCGGTGCGCTGCTGCGGCGGCTCCTGGTCGTACCCGCCCTGCTGGCCGTATCCGCCCTGCGCGGCGCCGTAGCCGCCGCCCTGCTGCTGGTCGTACCCGCCCTGCCGGTCGTGGCCACCCTGCTGGTCGTAGCTGCTCTGCGGGGTGCCGTAGCCGCCGCCCTGCTGGTCGTAGCCGCCGCGCTGGTTGTACCCGGCGTCGTGGCCCTGCTGCTGCGGGCTGGCGTCGTAGCCGCCGCCCTGGCCGCCGTAGCCGGTGCCGCCGCCGTAACCGCCGGCCGGCTCCTGGCCCCGGCCGTACGGCGCCGGGTCGGGCTCGCCGTAGCCGTGCCCCTGTTCCGGCTGGTAGGTGCTGGTCGGGTACGGGTCGGCTGCCGGGGTGTACGCGCCGGTGCTATCCCCGGTGTACCGGCCGGTGGGCTCGTCGTAGCGCTCGCCGTAGCCGCCACCCTGCTCCTGGGAGCCGTAGCCGGGTCCGCCGGCCGGAGCGCCGTAGTCCCGGCTGCCGTAGCCGGCGTCGGCGGACGGTGCGTTGCCGTAGCCGCCCGCAGCCGCGCCGGCCGCGCCGTAGCCGGCGTCGGCGGACGGTGCGTTGCCGTAGCCGCCACCCGAGGACGGTGCGTTGCCGTAGCTGCCCTGCTGGCCGTATCCGCCCTGGGCGGGCTCGTTGCCGTAGCCGCTCCCGGCCCAGCCGCCCTGCGCGGCGCCGTACGGCTGCGGCGGAGCCCCGTACGGGTCCGGCGGGACGTCGTCCACGACCGGGCGGTGCATCATCGTTGGCGCGTCGCTGAGCGAGGTGCCGCCGACCATGGTCGGGTCCGGCCCGGCGCCGGCCCGGTTGACCACGCGGGTGTGGTCGTCGGCGCCCCGGTACGCGCCCCGCGCGCCGGGGACCGCGCCCGCGGCGGCGCCGGCCGGCGCGCCCTCGTCGTCCTCGTCGGCGTTCTTGCGCCGCACCCAGAGCAGCACGATGGTGCCGACGCCGGCCGCCACCAGCAGGCCACCCAGCAGGATGATCAGGAAGGAGCCGGAGCTGCCGCCCTCGTCGTTGGACGCGGCCTGGGCCTGCCCGGGAGTTGCCTCGGCGCTCTCGTCGGTGGCTTCCTCGGTCACCTCCTCGGTGGGCAGCGCCTCAACGCTCGCCGACGGCGTGGCGCTCGGAGACACCTCGACCTTGAGCGCCAGGGCGATCCGCTGGCCGGTCAGGCTCTGCCCGGCGCTCGCGTTGATGGTCTTGGTCCCGGGGGTGTTGTCCTTGCTGGCGCCGAGGTCGATCCGGCCGGGGCTGATCGGATCCGAGCTGGAGCCGGTGAAGCGGTAGTTGCCGCTGCCGTCGCTGGTGGTCTGGTACTGGTGGCCCTGCGAGTCACGCAGCATCACCATGGCGTTCGGGACCGCCTCGCCGTTGGCCGCCACGACCACCTTGCCGGAGATATACTTGACCGTCTGGATTTCCTGCGGCTGCGGGCCACGAACGGTGACATCCCGCTCGGCGCTGTCTGACTCACCGCCGATGCTCGCGTTGATCTGGACCTTGCCGGACTTCGTCTGACCGGAAGCGACGTCGCCGGCTACGAGCGTGACGCTGTAGTTCTTCGAATCGCCGCGACCGATCTCCTCCGTGAAATCGCAGCGCCCGCTGCAGCTCAGCTCCCCGAACGAGGTGCTGACCTTGATGTTGACGGAGTCGGAGTTGAGCGGCGGCAGCTTCGCGTTGTTGTTCGTCACTCGGAACGACAACGTGGCTCGTTGGCCGGAGTCGAGAGTGCCGGACGAGAGACCGGTGATCTGGACTCCCGGCTCGGCGGCTTGGGCCGCTGTGGCGGGGACGGTGAGCAGGGCGCCGGCAACCAGCGCTACGACCACACCGGCCCGCTGCTTCCAGGCACGTCGGTGTGTTGACACGTCCACCGCCTTCCGGACTTGACTTCCCGACCGGGTGGGCCCGGGATCATCACGGTACGAATACGCCGTCGGCAACTATGCCTTGTCTGACCGGATCGGCGCGACCCAGGGCCAGCGTCGGGGTCGGTGCGACCGAGTCGTATCGTCCCGTCGTGTCCTCTCCGCACATTAAGTCCGCCGCGGTCGCGGCGGCGTTGACGGCGCTCGACGAGGGGCGTACGCCCGAACGGCCGGTGTACCGAGAGGCGGTCCGTGCCTTGTTGACCGCCCTCGCGGCGCGCGCCCCCGGCCGATCGGTGGAGGTGCGTGTCCCACCTTACGGTGCAGTTCAGTGCCTTCCGGGCCCGCGACACACCCGCGGCACCCCGCCGAACGTGGTCGAGATGGATCCGCCGACCTGGCTGGCGCTGGCCACCGGGCGGCTCTCCTGGGCGGAGGCGGTCACCGAGGGTCGCGTACGGGTGAGCGGGAGCCGGGCGGACCTCTCCGCACAGTTACCCCTCTAGCAGCGACTCCGCGATCGTTGTCGGTGACGCAACGGAGCCAGATCGTGACTTTCTGTATCGACTCCCATTCGCGTACACTGTCAGGCGACGACAGTGGTCCCGGCCGACGAGCGCGGATCAGCACCTCTGATCCCGCCGGGCCAATCCAGACCAGCATGAGGGAGCGGCAGGGTGCCCCGAGGCGACGGCCGGTTGAGCCACGACCTTGATCCCCAACGGCCCGGCCCGCAGGACGCCTGTGGCGTCTTCGGTGTCTGGGCCCCCGGCGAAGAGGTCGCCAACCTGACCTACTTCGGGCTCTACGCGCTCCAGCACCGGGGCCAGGAGGCCGCCGGCATCGCGGTGAGCGACGGTTCCGGGGTGGTGGTCTACAAGGACCTCGGCCTGGTGGCCCAGGTCTTCGACGAGCCGACGCTGGCGAGCCTGCGCGGCCACGTCGCGATCGGGCATGCGCGCTACTCCACCACCGGCGGCTCGACCTGGGAGAATGCCCAGCCGACCATCCGGTCCACCACCTCCGGCACCACCATCGCGCTGGCCCACAACGGCAACCTGGTCAACACCGCCGAGCTGCAGAAGGAGGTCGCCGAGCGGGGCCTGGTCGCCGACGGCGCCACCAACGACACCTCGCTGGTGACCATGCTGCTGGCCAGCCGCCCGGACCTGTCCGTGGAGGCCGCCGCGCTGGAGGTGCTGCCGCAGCTGCGGGGCGCGTTCAGCTTCGTCTTCATGGACGAGTCGACGCTCTACGCGGCCCGTGACCCGCACGGCGTACGGCCGCTGGTGCTCGGCCGGCTGGAGCGCGGCTGGGTGGTGGCCAGCGAGACGGCCGCGCTGGACATCGTCGGCGCCAGCGTCGTCCGCGAGGTCGAGCCGGGCGAGCTGATCGCCATCGACGCCGACGGGCTGCGGTCCAGCCGGTTCGCCGCGCCGGAGCCCAAGGGCTGCCTCTTCGAGTACGTCTACATCGCCCGCCCGGACGCCACGATCGCCGGGCGCAACGTGCACGCCGCCCGGGTGCAGATCGGCCGCCAGCTGGCCAAGGAGCACCCCGTCGAGGCCGACCTGGTGATCCCGGTGCCGGAGTCGGGCACCCCGGCCGCGATCGGGTACGCCGAGGAGTCGGGCATCACCTACGGCGCCGGCCTGATGAAGAACCCGTACGTCGGGCGCACCTTCATCCAGCCGTCGCAGACCCTGCGCCAGCTCGGCATCCGGCTCAAGCTCAACCCGCTGCGGGAGAACGTGCGGGGCAAGCGGCTGGTGGTGGTCGACGACTCGATCGTGCGCGGCAACACCCAGCGGGCCATCGTGCGGATGCTGCGCGAGGCGGGCGCGCTGGAGGTGCACGTCAGGATCTCCTCGCCGCCGGTCAACTGGCCGTGCTTCTACGGCATCGACTTCGCCACCCGCGCCGAACTGCTGGCCAACGGGCTGGACAACGACGGCATCCGGCGCTCCATCGGCGCTGACACCCTCGGCTACGTCTCGCTCCCGGGTCTCATCGCCGCGACCGAGCAGCCCAAGACCCGGCTCTGCCGCGCCTGCTTCGACGGGGAGTACCCGATCGAGCTGCCGGCGGGGAACCTGATCGGCAAGCACGTGCTCGAAGGAGTGGGGCGGCGGGTCATGAGCGCGCCTTCCGACGACCTCGCGCACACCGCCCCACCGCTCGTCGCCACTCCGGGCGGCGTGACCGTCCACCCGTAGCACCACCTGGCGCCGCCCGGGCACCCCGAGCGGCACCGAGAACCACAAAGGGGAGAACCGTGACGCACGTGTCCGAGCGCAGCGGCGCAGGAAGCAGCCCGACGGGCGCCGGCGGCGACCGCCAGCCCTGGACGGCCGGCGCCGGCCGCGCGGCGCGCAAACGCTCGGTCTCGTACGCGGACGCCGGTGTGTCGATCGAGGCGGGCGACCGCGCGGTCGAGCTGCTGAAGTCCAAGGTGAAGCAGACCCGGCGGCCGGAGGTCATGGGCGACCTCGGCGGCTTCGCCGGCCTGTTCCGGCTGGACACCAAGAAGTACAAGAACCCGATCCTGGCCTCCTCCACCGACGGCGTGGGCACCAAGCTGGTGATCGCGCAGCAGATGGACATCCACGACACCGTCGGCATCGACCTGGTCGCGATGGTCGTCGACGACCTGGTGGCCTGCGGCGCCGAGCCGCTTTTCCTGCTCGACTACATCGCCACCGGCGAGGTCGTGCCGGACAAGGTCGCCGAGATCGGCGCCGGCATCGCCGACGGCTGCCGGTACGCCGGCTGCGCCCTGCTCGGCGGCGAGACCGCCGAGCACCCGGGCGTGCTGCGCCCCGACGAGTACGACATCTCCGCGACCGGCGTCGGCGTGGTGGAGGAGAGCGAGATCCTCAGCCCGGAGCGGGTCGAGGTGGGCGACGTGGTGATCGCCATGCGCTCCTCGGGCCTGCACTCCAACGGCTACTCGCTGGTGCGGCACGTGCTGCTCGGCGCGGCCCGGATGCGGCTGGACGTGGTGATCGAGGACTTCGGCCGGCAGCGCACCCTCGGCGAGGAACTGCTCACGCCCACCAAGATCTACGCGCAGGACTGCCTCAAGCTGATCGCCGAGGCCGAGGTGCGGGCGCTGGCCCACGTCACCGGCGGCGGCATCCCCGGCAACCTGGTGCGCGTCCTGCCCGAGCACGTCGACGCGGTGGTCAACCGCTCCACCTGGAAGCCGCAGCCGGTCTTCGACCTGATCCAGTCCAAGGGCCGGATCGAGGACCCGGAGATGGAGGCGACCTTCAACATGGGCGTCGGCATGTTCGCGGTCGTCTCCCCCGAGGACGCCGACCGCGCGCTGGCCACCCTGACCGGCCGCGGCGTCGACGCCTGGCAGGCCGGCGAGATCATCGAGGGTTCCGGCAACGTGCAGATGATCGGCCAGCACACCCGCGGGTGATGACGCTCCGTTGATCATCCGGGCACCTGATCAGGGCTTCACCCGAGTGGCCGGCGCCGCCTAGCCTGAAGGGCCTCAGGCGCGGGGGAGGAGGGCCGATGGCTGCTCGGGCACAGTCCGTGACGGGGATGCGGGGCATCGCCCCGGTTCCCTCGTACGTGGTGATGCAGCCGACGACCCTGTGCAACCTCGACTGCGCCTACTGCTACCTGCCGTTCCGGTCGGCCGACCGGCGGATGCCGGTGGCGGTGGCGGAGGCGGTCGCCGCCTCCGTCAACCCGTGGGCGGCGGCGGGACGGTTCTCGGTGGTGTGGCACGGCGGTGAGCCGCTCGCGGCCGGCCGGGAGCACCTGGCCGCACTGATCGCCCCGTTCGGGCCGGAGGTGGAGCACCACGTCCAGACCAACGCCACCCTGATCGACGACGCCTGGTGCGCGTTCTTCGTCGAGCACGGGGTGCGGGTGAGCGTCAGCGTGGACGGCCCCCGGGAGCGCAACGGCGACCGGGTGACCCGGGCCGGCCGGCCGGCGTACGACCGGATCGTGCGCGGCGTGGACGCGCTGCGCCGGCATGGCCTGCCATTCTCGGCGCTGGCCGTGGTGAGCCGGCCCGGTCCGGGCCTCGCCGCCGAGCTGTACGACTACTTCCTCGACCTCGGCTGCGACGTGCTCGGCGTCAACATCGAGGAGACCGAGGGGGTCAACACCCGGGGCAACGCGCACGACGCGGCGACGGTGACCGCGTTCTGGGCGGAACTGGTCGCGGCCTGGCGCCGGGCGCCCCGCATCCACCTGCGGGAGGTGGAGTGGTCGTTGCGCTACGCCGCGGCGGTGCTGGACGGCGCGGCCGACGACCTGCTGCCCCGCCAGCTCGACCCGATCCCCACCATCGGGCACGATGGCTCGGTGACCGTGCTCTCCCCCGAGCTGGCCGGCTTCACCGATCTCCGCTACGGCGACTTCAGCAGCGGCAACGTGCTGGCGACCCCGCTGGCCGAGATCCTGGCCGGCGCGGCGGGCACGCCGTGGGTCGGCGAGTTCCTGACCGGGGTCGAGGCGTGCCGGTCGTCCTGCCCGTACTTCGGCTTCTGCGGTGGCGGCCACGCGGCCAACCGTTACTTCGAGCAGGGGCGGTTCGACGGTACGGAGACCGAGCACTGCCGCAACAGCAAGATCCGCCTACTGGAGGGAGTGTTGGAGCATGCCCGAGACCACCAGTCACCGGCAGCCTGAGCACGTCGGGAGAGGTGTCGCCGATCCGGTCGTGGACCGGGTCCGGCAGGCCGCCCCCGGGCTGACCGCCCTGCTCCACGAGGCCGAGGCCGCGCGTCTGTCACGGGCGGAGGTGTCGGGTTCCGACGGCGCCAGCGCGGTCTGCGCGTGGAATCACTTCGAGAACATCCCGACGTTCTACAACTGGAACAACCGCCCGCGGTGAACATGCCGAGATCAGGGACCCTGCCGGCCGGCCGGAGTCTTCCGGCGGGGTGGGGTCCCTGATCGTCGGACTTGTGGCGCCGCTTGGCCGGGCACATGCGTGAGCACGCGGGGAGTTACCGCGTGCTCAGATGCGACCGGAGGTCAGCGGGTCGGAGGGACCCAGGTGTCCGGGTCGTCGTCCGCGTGATCCTCATCATCGTCGTCGACATACTCTTTGTAGTCGTCGTCGAAGTTGTGCTCAGACTTACCAGCACCCGCCAGTTCGCGCTGCAAGGCGGTGAGGTCGGTGTTCGGGGAGTGGTACTTCAACTCCCGGGCCACCTTCGTCTGCTTGGCCTTAGCACGGCCGCGCCCCATGGCTCGACCCCCTCGCACAGAATGCGGGGCAGCCCGAAGGCGGGCCCCGATGACGTTAGGCATCTCTCGTAGCTCTTACGGTACATGGGGATGCCACCGTTCGGCACCTCGGGTTACCGTCAGCCGGCCCTGCGCGTCGCAGCGATCCGGCCGTCACCGAGTGTACCCGGTAAGGAGCGGATACCGGGCTGGCCGTGACACCGGGCAAATCGTCATGAAGCTCCCCGAATGCAGCTTACTCGGGGTGCCCCGGGGCGTGGGCCGATGCCCGCGCCCCGGGGCCGCCTTCAGCGCAGGCGGATCGTGCGCAGCCGACCCACGTCGGCCATCCGGCGCTCGGCCAGCCGGTCGGCGGCCACCGCCGGCGGCACGCCCTCGTCGTCGGCGAGCCGCAGGATCTCCCGGGTGGTGTCGTAGATCTTCGTGGCGCGCAGCTTGGCCCGGTCGAAGTTGAAGCCCTCGATCTCGTCGGCGACCTGGATGACGCCGCCGGCGTTCACCACGTAGTCGGGGGCGTAGAGGATGCCCCGGTCGGCGAGCAGCTTCTCGATCCCCGGGTGGGCGAGCTGGTTGTTGGCCGCCCCGGTGACCACCTTGGCGCGCAGCGCCGGAACGGTGTCGTCGTTGAGGGCGCCGCCCAGCGCGCACGGGGCGTACACGTCGATGTCGGCGGCCACGAGCGCGGAGGCGTCGTCGACCAGCTCGACCTGCGGGTGGGTGGTGCGCACCCACTCCAGAGCCTTCGGGTTGACGTCGGTCGCCACGACCTCGGCGCCGTCGTCCAGCAGGTGCCCGGTGAGGTACTTGCCGACCTTACCCAGGCCGGCCACGCCGACCCGCCTGCCGGCCAGCGTCGGAGCGCCCCAGACGTGCTCGGCGGCGGCGCGCATGCCCTGGAACACGCCCCAGGCGGTGAGGATCGAGGAGTCGCCGGCGCCGCCGTGCTCCACGCTGCGGCCGGTGACGTACCGGGTCTCCCGGGCGATCATGTCCATGTCGGCGACGTAGGTGCCGACGTCGCAGGCGGTGTAGTAGCGGCCGGCCAGCGACTCGACGAACCGGCCGTACGCGCGCAGCAGCGCCTCGCTCTTGATCTGCTCCGGGTCGCCCCAGATGACCGCCTTGCCGCCGCCCAGGTCCAGCCCGGCGAGGGCGTTCTTGTACGCCATGCCGCGGGACAGGTCGAGCACGTCCGCCAGCGCCGCCTCCTCGCTGACGTACGGGTAGAACCGGGTGCCGCCGAGCGCGGGGCCCAGCGCGGTCGAGTAGATGCCGATGATCGCCTTGAGGCCGGTCTGCTTGTCCTGGCAGAAGACGACCTGTTCGTGACCGGTCGATCCCGGATCGTCGGTGCTCGCGAAAACGCCCATGACTTGCTCCTGTATCGGTGTGCGCCCTTGTGGGACGCGGACCTGGTGGACGCCGGCGGGATGCTGCCGGTCCTGCTGAGCCTAATATCGTTCGACGCCGCACCGTCGTCCACGTCGTGCCTGCCGGCCGGCGCTGACGGCGGTGGGCCCCGTCTCGTGGGAGGATCGCGCCGTGCCGTCGCTCTTCGCTGCTTACCTGCGCGTCTACGAGCCGCTGACCGCCTTCGACCGGGACCGCCAGTCGTACTGGCGGCGCTACGTGCGGGAGGGGCGGGCGGTCGCCCCACTGGAGGGCCCCGGACGGCAGCGCACCTCGGTGATCGAGGCGCTCGGCGCGGGCTGGACCCGACTGCCGGACCTGCCGGACGAGGCGTACGTCCTGGAGGCCGACGATACGCTTCTGGTCTGCCCCTGGAACCTGCGGATCCGGGTGGCCGAGGCCGCGCTCAGCGCGCGGGACGGGGTGCCGTCGGTGCTCGCCGACGCGTTCGTCCCGCCGGTCCTGGCCGGTCAGGCCAAGGCGGTGGTCGACGACTGGCGAAGCGGGGCGCGGGTGCTCGAACACGGGGTCCCGCGGCTGCACGAGCAGATCGCCACCTGGGGCGTGCCGCTGCGTTGGTTCGTGCTCTTCGAGCCGGCGGAGCGGGACCTGGTCACCCACCCGAAGCGGCGGGCGCTGCGCTACCGCACGGAAATCTCCAAGGCCCGCCGCCGGTCGTCCCGGGCCTTGTCGGTGCTGCGCAAGTCTGTCGGGGATGCCCCGATCACCGAGGCGGTCGAGGAGGCCGCCCGCTGGCTGGAGGAGTTCCACCCGCGCTCGGTGGTGGAGCTGGACTACGGCGGCCTGGTGCAACTGCTCGCCGACGAGACGCTGGCCGCGGACGACTCGACGGAGCTGGTCGCCGCCGGCCTGGCCGGGCTCTCCCGGGGCGAGGCGGAGGAGGCGTCGGCGGCGTACGACCGGCTGGTGGCCCGCTGGCGTGCGGTGCAGCTGCTGGAGCGGTGCAACTGAGCACGAATCCGCCCAGTCTTGCTGTCGGATGCGAGACAGCCTCGTAGTCGACGCATCACGAACCGTGATCATGAGTCCGAATAAGGTACTTTCTACCGTGCAAAAGTCAGATAAATCGGGCATGGTTCATCCGTCCGTCTAGGGACCTTCGGCCGTTCGGCCCATGTCGGACATCGGGGACTAGCCGGACCATGGGAGACGCGTCGGCCGGCGGGACCCCGGCCGATGTCTATACATGTGGAGGAGTGACCGATGGCATCGCGAACGCACGAACCAGAGCCGCTACTCACACCGGCCGAGGTGGCGTCGATGTTCCGTGTCGACCCGAAGACGGTGACCCGGTGGGCCAAAGCGGGGAAGCTCAGCGCGATCCGGACTCTGGGCGGCCACCGTCGGTACCGTGAGTCGGAGGTCCGGGCCCTGCTTCAGGGGCAGATCCCGCAGCAGCGTCAGGGAGACTGACCGACCGAAACCAACGAAGCGTTCCGGTTCAGGGGCGGGCGGACGCCGCGACAGCGACGATCCAGCCGCCCCTGAACCATGTCCGGGCCCGGACGCTCACTCCTGGACGGTGACCCGGATCCCGATCGTGCCGCGTTCGCCCCGCCGCAGCCGGCTGCCGAGCAGGCTGAGCCGGCCCAGCAGCCGGTACTTCCGCTTGATCAGGTCGCGTACCCGGTTGCTCTCCTGCGGGGAGCAGAGCACGGCCTGCCCGGGGACCGCCGCGGCGAGCGGCCGGCCACGCACGTCGCAGGGGGCCACGGTCACCGTACCGTCGCGTCGGATCCGTTTCACCTTGCCGGAGTCCGCCGCCGTCCAGACCGCCAGCGTGTCGCCGTCGCGCACCGCCCAGACCGGGGTCGGCACCGCCCGACCGTCCCTGCGAAACGTCGTCAGCAGGACGTACTTCTCCGCCGCCAGGCGGTCCAGGTCGGTCACGCCGCCCAGGATACGGCCGCGACAGGTCCCGGCCGCGCGGATAGCGTGAACCCCGTGACCGGGGAACCGAAGATCGGCGACGTGTTCGGCGAGATGCTGCGCGACGCGTACGCCGTGCACACCGGGGTCGGCCCCCGGCCGCTGGTGGGCGGGCGGCTGCCCCGACCGGTCATCGAGATCATCGAGCGGGACGACGGGCTGATCAACGGGGCGCCCACCGCGCACTACCTCGACGGTCCGCAGGACTGGCAGCCGTACGACCACCGCGCCGTGGACCGGGCCCGGGGCGCGACGCTCGACGTCGGTGTCGGGGGCGGGCGGATCGCGCTGCTGCTCCAGGAGCGCGGGGTGCCGGTGACCGGGTTGGACACCTCGATCGGCGCGCTGCGGGTGTGCCGGCACCGGGGGGTGCGGGACCTCGTCCTCGGCACGGTCGACGAGCACGTCGCCGACGGCCGGCGGTACGACACGTTCCTGCTGCTCGGCAACAACCTGGGCCTGATCGAGGGGCGACACCGGGCGGCGGCCTTCCTCGCCGCGCTCGCCGCGATGGCAGCTCCCGGGGCGCAGGTCATCGCGCACGGCACCGACCCGTACGGCACGACGGACCCGGTGCACACCGGCTACCACGAGCTCAACCGGCGGCGGGGCCGGCTCGGCGGCCAACTGCGGCTGCGGCTGCGCTACCGCGAACTGGGCACCGACTGGTTCGACTACCTCGTCTGCTCCGCCGAGGAGCTGGCCGAGCTGGTCCGGGACACCGCATGGCGGCTGACCGACGTGGACGACCGGGACGCCCCGTACTACCTGGCCACCCTGCGGCTGGCGGGCTGAGCGCGCCGCCGGGGCCCCGGACCGGGGCCCCGGACCGGGGGCCCCGGCGCGGGCCTAGACCTGCACGGTCGGGGGCAGCTGCTCCGGCGGGAGCCCGCCGTCGCCGTCGACCACCTCGTCCGGGGTGCCGTCCTCGTCCATGTCGACCATCGTGATGTCGACCTTGCCGTCACCGTCGGTGTCGAACTGGAACAGGTCGGCCTTGCCGTCGCCGTCGGTGTCCACCACCCACACGTCGGTCTTCCCGTCGTTGTTGGTGTCGGCGCGGAGCAGGTCGACGCGCTCGTCGCCGCGCGCCTCCACGGTCTCCCCGCCCTCGGTGGTGCCGGTGCCGTCCACGGTCTCCGGTGCCTGGCTCATGTCCTACGTCCTTCCCTTGACGTTGCGGGCCGTCTGTACCCGGTCCGGCCATCCCCCACGCATGCCGCCCGGGGCGCTGCTGCATAGGGTCGCACCCAGTAGCGAGCGGCACGGCGCGACGGAGAACCCGTACGTCGCCGCGCGCAGCGAGGGAGCGTCATGAGTGGTCGTTTTGTCGTCGTCGGTGCCGGCACGATGGGGCTCGGGATCGTCTACGTCGCCGCCGGGGCGGGACACGCCGTCGAACTGGTCGAGGTGGACCGGGGCCGGTCGGAGGCCGCGGCCGCGCGCCTCGGTGAACTGTGGGACCGGGCGGTGCAACGCGGGAAGCTCCGCGCCGACGAGGCCGCCGGGCACCGGGAACGGGTGACCCTGCGCGCGGCGCTGGGCGAGGTGGCGCCGGAGCCGGACGTGGTCGTGGAGGCGGTGCCCGAGCGGCTCGACCTCAAGCGCGCGGTGCTGCGCGAGGCCGAGGGGCTACGGCCGGTGCTGCTGGGCAGCAACACCTCCAGCATCCCGATCGCCGAGCTGGCCGAGCCGCTGGCCCGGCCGGAACGCTTCCTCGGGCTGCACTTCTTCAACCCGGTCTGGGCGATGCCCCTGCTGGAGATCGTGGTGGGCCCGGCGACCGCCGGGGAGACCACCGACGCGGCCGTCGCGCTCGCCGGCCGGCTGGGCAAGGACCCCGTCGTCGTACGCGACATGCCCGGCTTCGCCACCTCCCGGCTCGGGGTCACCCTCGGCCTGGAGGCGATTCGGATGGTCGCCGACGAGGTGGCCCGCCCCGCCGACATCGACAAGGCGATGGTGCTCGGCTACCGGCACCCGGTCGGCCCGCTGGAACTCACCGACCTGGTCGGGCTGGACGTCCGGCTCGACATCGCGCGCACCCTCCAGGCAGCCTACGGTGACCGTTTCGCGCCACCGCCGCTGCTGGTGGAGATGGTCGCCGCCGGGAAGCTCGGCAAGAAGTCCGGCCAGGGCTTCTACCGCTGGGTGGACGGCCGCAGGGCCGACGACGTCGCCGCATCGGCGGCCGGCGGGGACGGGGCGACGCGATGAGCGGGCTGCGGATCGAGGAGCTGCCCGACCGGCTGGTGGTGACACTGGACCGGCCGGAGAAGCGCAACGCGATCGACGCCGACCTGATCGGCGAGTTGCACGCGGTCTGCGCCGAGCTGGAGGCCCGCCCCCGGCTGCTGCTGCTCACCGGCGGCGCGGAGGGCATCTTCGCCGGCGGGGCGGACATCGGCCAGTTGCGTGAGCGCGGCCGGCTGGACGCCCTCGCCGCGATCAACCAGGCGGCCTTCGCCCGGATCCGGGCCCTGCCGATGCCCAGCGTGGCCGCCGTGGACGGGCCGGCGCTGGGCGGCGGCGCCGAACTGGCGTACGCGTGCGACCTGCGGGTGTGCACGGCCCGGGCGGTCTTCGGCCAGCCCGAGGTGCGGTTGGGCATCCTGGCCGGCGCCGGTGCGACCTACCGGCTCCCCGCGCTGGTCGGCGAGGCCCGAGCCAAGGAGCTGCTCTTCACCGGCCGGCGGGTGGACGCCGAGGAGGCGCTGCGGATCGGCCTGGTCAACCGGGTGGTGGCCGAGCCCGCTGAGCTGCTGCCCACCGCGCACGAGCTGATCGACGAGATGGCGAAGGGCTCGGCGCTGGCACTGCGGCTGACCAAGCTGGCCGTGGACGCGCCGCCGGCCGCCCACCCGCACCTCGACCTGGTCAGCCAGGCGGTGCTCTTCGAGGACGAGGAGAAGCAGCGGCGGATGACCGAGTTCCTGGAGCGCCGCCGCTCCCGCTGACCCACCCCGTACGCGCGACGGCCGCACCGGATGCCCCGGTGCGGCCGTCGTCGCCCGTGCTCAGTGGCGGATCGACACGCCCGCGTCGTCCAGCGCCCGGATCAGTCCGGCGGACTCGGCGAAGCCGATGATCAGCACCGCCTCCGGACCGTAGCTCTTGATCTCCTTCGCGGTGCCGCTGAAGTCCACCGCGTCCGCCGCGGCGTCCGCCGGCGGCTCATAGGTGAACAGCTTCACCCGGTCGCCGCCGAAGCCGGCCCTCTCCAGCTCGGCGCGGACGGTCTCCTGCAGGCCCTCACCGTAGGAGTCCTTGCGGGCCACCAAGACGATCTTGTGCGGCCCGTCCCGCAGCATCACGTCGGCCAGCGCCCGGCCCTGGAGACTGTCCGGCGGGGCGGTCCGGAAGTAGAGGCCCTGGTCGTCGACCTTGCTCAGCCCGGAGTCGGTGTTGGACGGGGAGAACAGGATCCGCCCAGCGGCGACCACGTCCGGCAGCACGGCCCTGGAGATGCCCGAGGCGCCGGCGCCGATGATGACCTGCACGTTCTTGCCGATGTGCGAGGCGACCGTGGCCTTGGCGACCGCCGGGTTGGTGCCGTCGTCGCCGTCGATCCAGACCATCGACTCACCGAGCACGCCGCCCGCGGCGTTGATCTCCCTGACCGCCAGCGCCGCGCCCGCCCCTTGCGGCGGATAGGCCAGGGACAGGTCACCGGTCTTCGGCAGCAGGCCGCCGAGGATCAGCGGGGAGCCGTCGCTGCGGTCGTTCTTGCCGCCGCGCTGCTTCTTCGGCTTCGGCGGGGCCTTGGTGCTCGCCCCGGCCTCGGTTCCGGCGCCGACGAACTCGGTCTTCGCGTCGTTGATCTTCTGGGCGTCGAAGTGCAGCGTCGCGTAGCTGGCCGTGGCCGGCTCGCCCGCGTCGGTGAACCCGGCGCGGGTCAGTGACGGCCCGCGATACTCCACGTCCTGCCCGGCGCGGGCCAGCGCCAGGCAGGTCCTGGCGTCCGAGCAGCGCTGACCGTTGGTGGTCACCCCGACGATCTGCTTGGCGATGTCCGCCGGGTCGGTGCTGCCGGCGAGCTGCGCCGCCAACGCGCTGATCATCACCGCGTCGTACGACTCGGCGGCGTAGAGGAAGTCGGCCAGCGTGGGGTCGACCGCCCGCAGTCGCTCCTTGAAGTCGTCCGTCAGCGGCGTCAGGGGGGTGGTGCCCTTCATGCCGTCGACCAGGTCGGCGCGCTCCTTCAGCTCGGTGGGGAAGGAGTTGAACATGTTGCCGTCGGTGCCGTACAGACGCACCTGTGAGGTGGCCGTCTCGTCGGGCTTGTCGGTCGTCCCGCAGGCGCTGATGACGAGCAGGAACGCCGCACCGGCCGCCAGGATGGCAGCGCGCGGGCCGCGTGTTACGAGCATGGTCGTCCTCACCTTTGGGAAGTTCCGCTGGGCACCATAGCGCGCCGGGGCGGCGGGTGGGAGCGTGGAGCCCGCCGGCAGCGGTCGGCCATCCGTCACCAGTACGCTCCGTCACCACCACGGTGTCCCGGGTCACTGCTTGACCTCCCGTCCTACTGTGCGGCAGGTGACCGAAGTACCTGACCAGACGCTCGACGACGCGACCGCCGTGCTCCGTTCGGCGCTGGCCGGGGACGGTGACGCGGTGGTGGGCACCTTCGACGCCGTGGTCGACCGGTCCGGACTCGCCGGGGCGTACGGGGTGGCCTGGTGCCTCGCCGCCACCATGGTCGGCGACCCGCCGCCGCCCGGCGCCTGCGCGCTGGACTTTCCCGGGATCGACGAGGCCGGTTACGACACCCGCTGGGTGGCCCGCTTCGTCAGCGCGTACGCCAACCACGACGCGGACACCGGCGAGGCGCTGTTCGGGGCGGCGGCCGCCGACGGTCTGCTGCCGGACTGTCTGCTCACCCTCGCCGGCTCGACCGTGGCCACCCTGCGCAGTCGGGCCGGGTGACGGCGCGGCGCCCGCCCCCTGCGTTGCGGGCAGGGGTGCCGAGCGTGGTGATGCTGCCGGTCGTTCCGTCCGCAGTGGACCATCCCAGCGGTGTGATAGCTCTGGTGACATGTCCGAGGCAATGCTGAGCAAGGTGCGCAAGTTGCTGGCCAAGGCCGAGGATCCGGCCTGTACGCCCGCCGAGTCCGCGGCCTTCACCGCCAAGGCCACCGAGCTGATCGCCCGCTACGGCGTCGACCGGGCGCTGCTGGCCGCCCGCGACCCGGCCACCGACCCGGTCGGCGACCGGGTGGTCGACGTCCTCGCCCCGTACGCGCGGGACAAGGCGGGGCTGCTCGCGGCCGTCGCCGACCCGCTGCGCTGCCGCAGCGTACGCCGGGCGCGCGGCGACGGCTTCGCCCTGCACCTGTTCGGCTTCGCCAGCGACCTGGAGCGGGTCGACCTGCTCTTCACCTCGCTGCTGGTGCAGGCCGCGCACGGACTGTCCGGGACGGCCGTACCGGCCGGTGAGCACCCGGCCGCGTTCCGCCGCTCCTGGCTGGCCGGCTTCGCCCGGATGGTCGGGGAGCGGCTGCGGGAGGCCGAGGCGGGCGCGGCGGCCGAACGGGACGTCCCGTCGGTCGCGCTGGTCCTCGCCGACCGCTCGGACCAGGTGGCGCGCCGGGTGACCGAGGTCTACCCGCGGCTGCGCACCGCGCCGCTCCGCCGGTTGGCCGGGACGGGCTTCGGCGCCGGGGCCGAGGCGGGCCGTCGGGCGGACCTCGGCGGTCGCGGAGTGGTCGACGGCGCGGGCGGCCGGGGGATCGCGCGGTGAGTCGCGCCGGGCACGTCCCGGCCGCAGTGCGGGTGGGTCAGGCCGGCTCGGCGCGGGTGGGTCAGGTCGGCTCGGCTGGGGTGGCTCAGCCGGGCTCGACGTCGTGCCGGGAGAGCGTGACGAGGTAGCGGCTGAGCAACTCGTGCCAGCCGGCGGTGAGCGCCTCCCGGTAGCCCTCGGCGGCCTCGCCGTGCCGGTCGAAGTGCCGGTGCTCCACCTGGATCCGGGTCTGCCCCGACCCGTCGGGCAGCAACCGGACCTCCACCTCGCTGGCCTGTGCCGGATCCGGCACCGGCACCCGGTCCGGGCCGATCTGCCAGGTGAAGACGAGCCGCTTCGGCGGATCCCAGGTGAGCACCCGGCCCCAGTCGCTCCGGAAGCCGTACGGGCCGATCTCGTAGAGCATGCCGCCGGCCCTCGGCTCGATCCCCAGCTCGGCCAGCGCCTCCGGCCCTGACCAGGTGTATTCGCGGACCCACCAGTCGGCCAGCGCCCCGGTGAACACCGCGAACGCCTGCTCTGCCGTGGCTGGGGCGAGGAGGGTGCTGCGGAGTGCGTACCGCTCGACGTCCTGCCGGACGTCCGCCATCTCCTGTCCCATAGGCCCGGACCATACCGGCTGATGCCCCGCTGTGCAGCTTCGCGCAGCGCCCCTTTTCCGACAGTGGTATGCGACCGACGGTGTCGATCCGGCCACGGATGGCCATCGGCAAACCGGGTATCCGCCGCTGATGCGGCCCGATGGCCGGGCCTCGGGTGAGGGAGTGGGGAGCATGAGCGAGAGCGGGACGGCGGCGCGCGGACCGGACCGGACCGGGCAGCAGGGCGGGCGGGTCCGCCAGCAGGCCGGCCAGCAGGCCAGCCAACAGGGCGGCGCGGCGGCCGACCGGATGGCCGGCGAAGGCCCGGGCGGGAAGTCTGCCGGCTCCCGGTCCGAGGGCCCGTCAGGTGGGCCGGCCGCCGGCCGGCCAGTGGCAGCCGCGCCGGAGCGGCCCGCCGGGCCGCGTCCGGAGTCCCCGGCCGGTCCGTTGCCGGCGGGCTCCCCTCAGGAGCCGCCGCTGAGCTTGCGGCCGTCCGGACCGGCGGGTGCCGAGGGCGGGCCGGATCGTGCCCAGGGCGGTGCGGATCGCGCTCAGGGCGGGGCCGGCGAGTCCGGCGACGCTGCCGGGAGGCCGGCGGATGACGCGGCGCAGGGCGGTGGACCGGCCCAGGGCGGAGGCGGGCGGCAGCAGGGCGGGGCCGCGCAGGCGTCCCAGTTCGCCGGGCAGGCGGGCGAGACGCTGAAGCAGGCCGGCCGGAGCGTCTGGGAGGCGATCCAGGGCGGCATGGCGCAGCGCCGCCAGGGGCAGCAGCGCCGGGATCGCTGACGCGAGGGCCGACCCGGTCAGCGGGCGGGTGATGGTCCACTCCAGGTGGGCGAGGTGGCGGTGTCCGAGAGCACGGGACACCGCTGGAAGTCCGCGTACTCAACCGCACCGCTCGCCGGGTGGGGCGGGTGTGTTCCCGTGCGGGGTCAGCCGAGCCAGCGGCCGTCGCGCATGAGGTCGCGTCCCCGCAGCTCGTTCGCCTCACGCCAGGCCTGGATGCGCCGTGGCCGGATCAGGAAGTACTGGTAGGGCTCGTCGAGCTCGCGCGGGTTGAAACCGGTCTTGCTCGCGAACGCGTCGCCCGTCTCAGGGGCGAGGTCGGCGATGTCCACCGGCTCGGCGGTGCCGTCGACGACGACGACGTCGCGGGTCGGCCCGAGGCTGAGTCGCACCCGGCCGTCCGCCAGCAGGTTGCGGCCGGTGACCGAGGCGCGCGGCGTCGAGATGAGGAACGCGGTCCCGTCCCAGAGGTACGAGAGCGGGATGAGGTGGACGCCGCCCGGGGAGCCCGACGTCGCGACCCAGAGATCGACATCGCTCTCCAGTTTCGCGCGGGTGTCCCGCAGCCTATCCTCAAGTCCACGCGGCGGCGCGCCCGTCATGCTTCCTCCAGTTACTTCGTGCAGAGCCCTTCCTTCAGGGGGCGGGCTCCGTCGGTCATCGGTCGGTTCACCCGGGCCGCGGCGGGCGCATCAGCTCGGCACCCGGCACCGCCCCGAGCCCGGCGGCTGTCTCGTGCTCGGCGACCAGGCAGGGCAGGCGGCAGTGACACATCAGGGCGTGGGTGCCGGCGATGGGGCCTCCCATGCAAACCCGTCCGGGTCGGTGAAGGGCCCGGCATCGCCACCGATCATGAGCCGGTGCGATCCGGTGCCGTCGGGAGAGACGCCGGCGTCCTTGGCAAGGGCACGGCGCCTGTACAGCGCCAGCTTGACGGGACTCGACCCAGCAGCGAACTCGACGTACACGCGGCCGAAGCTCTTCGCCACGGCAAGGCCCTGGTCGACGTAGAACCGCTTGCTCGCGGCCACGTCCATGACTCCCAGCAGGAGCACGATCTCGTCGACCCGCCGGGTGGCCGGGCCGGTGTCCTTCTTCGCCGAGGTCGCGACCTTCCAGATCGTCCCGTCCGGGGCTTGTACGACACCGCCGTAGCCCCAGAGCGACTTCGTGGCAGGCTTCAGCGGCGTGGCACCGGCGCCGAGGGCGGCGCCGATGAGGTCGTTGACGGTGGCCGGCTGGGACACCGTGAGCGCCAGCGTGAACCCACGGAAGCCGGTTGTGGGTGCCTCCGAGGCCCGCAGACGTATCTGCGTGTCCAAACCGAAGGCGGCGGTGTAGAAGCGGTTGGCGGCCGTGGGGTCGGCCACGTCGAGGGTGACGGATTCGATGGATGCCATGGCCATCACGCTAGGTGCGGCTCGGTGACCAGCGCTTCTTGATTCCTGACCGGTCTTGTCACCTGTTTCGCCACACACGGCGGCATCCCCGCCGCAGCGCCCGTCGCGCGGCGCCGGTAGGCGCTGGGCGGCATGCCGACCAGCTCGGTGAAGCGGGTGCTGAAGGTGCCCAGCGATGAGCAGCCGACCGCGAAGCAGACCTCGGTGACGCTGAGGTCGCCACGACGCAGCAGCGCCGTCGCGCGCTCGATGCGACGCGTCATCAGGTACGCGTACGGCGACTCGCCGTAGGCCAGCCGGAACTGGCGGCTGAGGTGCCCGGCGGACATGTTCACGCCGCGGGCGAGCGCCTCGACGTTCAGCGGCTGCGCGTACTCCCGGTCGATCCGGTCGCGGACGCGGCGCAGTCGCGCGAGGTCGCTCCGGCGCTGCGCCGCGGCGAGCGCGCGCCCCCATGAGGGGTGACACATGAGAGAACTCCTTTTCATCGATGCCCGCGAGCGCCTCGGGCGCATGCCGAGGGGGTGGTCGAGGACAGCGGCCTGGAAGCGCTGGCCGCCGTGTTCTTCGCAGGTGGTCGCGACGCCGGTCATGATGGCCGAATCGATGACCGGACGGCTCAGCGAAGCTCCTGGATGCGGATCAGGTTGCCCGCGGGATCGCGGAAGGCGCAGTCGCGGATGCCGTACGGCTGCTCGGTCGGCTCCTGGACGACCTCGGCGTCGCCGGCCTGCACCTTCTCGAAAGTGCCGTCGAGGTCCCGGGTGGCCAGCAGGATCCAGCCGTAGGTGCCCTTGGCCATCATCTCGGCGATGGTGCGGCGCTCGTCCTCGGTGACCCCAGGGTCGGCGGCCGGCGGCGCCAGGAGGATGGACGTGCCGGGCTGGCCGACGGGGCCGACCGTGATCCAGCGCATCTTGCCCTGTCCGACGTCGCTGCGGACCTCGAAGCCGAGGGTGTCGCGGTAGAAGGCCAGGGACGCGTCCGGGTCGTCATGCGGGAGGAAGCTCGTGTGAATGGTGATGTCCATGACGATCAGGCTAGGTGCGGCTCCGTGACCCGCGCTTCTCGATTCCTGATCGATCTGGCCACCCGTTTCGCCACACGGTCGCATCCCCGCCGTCCCGCGCACCGCCTGGCGCCGCGTCGCCCAGGATCTCCTCAACCATCTCCCAGGTGATCACAAGCCGGGACAGCGCCTCCTCCTCAGCCACCAGTCGCCGGTTCAGCTCCGCGTTCTGCCCCGGGTGCGCTCCACCCGATCCCGGGCCGTAGCGGCCAAGAGCGGTCTCGTCGGAGGCCGCCGTGCGACCGGTCATGCGTTTGGCTCCGCATCGTGATGTGCCGGGGTAGTCGTGCGGCGTCGAGTTCGGTGAGATCGTCGTGCCAGACGAAGCCATTGCCATGCCGGCGACGCCCGCCCAGGCCGTCCAGCAGCTACGCGCCGCTACCCGGATCGCCATTGGTCGCGTCGTGGGTGAGGACCAGGTCCCCGAGGATCCCCGCCGGTACCGGCCACACGTGAGCGTCGCCTACCTGACGGCAGACGGGCCGGCGGAGTCTGACATCCGGGCCGTCGAGGCCATCGAGCCCGAGTCTGCCGCCGTTCGGATCAGCCACGTCGACCTGATCGAGATGCACCGCGACCGGCGAGTGTACGAGTGGTCCGTGGTGGCCCGGCTACCGCTCTAGGAGTCGCTGGCTGAGCGAACTGCCGAATTAGCCTCTTAAGAGGATCAAGGCGGCGCCGGCCCGGCCCCGGCCTGCTGGCGCCTGGTCCAAGTCGGCGGCCAGTGGCGCTGTTGGACCGCGTGAACCACGCTTACCATAAGCCGATAATCGAGCAGAGTCAGCGACGCGTCCCTATGCCGGTCGCCGTAGCCTTGGTGATTTTGCTCGTGGCGGCCGTGATCGCGGCGGCGCAAATGTTGACGAGTGGTCCATCCAGGGCCACCGGGTTCATAGTGGCGCTTCTCGTCCTGGCGTTGGGTTACGGCCTGTGGCGTGGCAGCGGGCGGGCCCGGTTTTGGACAACAGTCTTCTCGACCGCCAGCGTTGTGTATGGCGTTGTCCCCTTCACCGGGGTTGATGCGTCAGGGCTGCTGCAGATCGTTGGTGCGTCAGTCATCGTCGGCCTGTTGCTGGTGCCCGCATCGTCCCGGCGGTGGTTTCACGACTTGCCGGTCGAGGAGCAGCGCCCGCGTTAGTTGGGCGAGTGGTCCGCATCTAGTCTGCAAGAGGTCGACGGACGGCGGGGAGCGGCGTGAGATGTCGAGAGGCGTTTTCGCTGCTAGAGGCCCATCCGCCCAGGTCATCAGGGCGGGCAACTTGATCTCGTAATTCTTCGGTGAGCAGGGGCCTCCGATCGGTGGTGGGGGTGCTCGTAGGGGCGCTGGCAGGATGCGTCGCGCTCATCGACGCCACGATCGTCTACGACGCCGTGCCCATGCTGTTCCCGTTCCATCAAGGCTTCGGGTGGGGGCAGATGCCATTCTGGTTGGTCGCAAGCCTGGTGTTGGGATTGCCTCTCGGGGCGGCGGGGGCCACCATTCGGCGTCGGGGACCAGTCGGGGTTCTCGCGGCCCTCGTCGCTCCCGTCGGTGCGGCTCTCAACATGGTGGTGCTGCCACCGCCGGCGGAGAGCCCTGTGGCGGAGTTGGTCATGCTGACCGTCTGGGGCGCCGCCGCGACGGCCACCGTTCTAGTCGTGGCATGTGCCGTCCGTGCCCGGCAGCGCGGTGATCGCGACTCCGGCGCCGTCGTGGCGGCCGGGGCTCTGGACGACAACGTTGGTGGGGTCGTCAGCGGGTCATAGCCATTGCAAGAGCGAGGCGATCGTGACTGTGGCCTGGTATCGGGTCGGGTCGACCTTCGGTGCAGTTCGGCTCCGAGGCCGTGGGTTCGGGACGCCTGGTGCGGTTGCTGGATGCTGGCACGATGTCCGCCATGACGATCTCCGACCCCAAGGCAGACCTGCTCGACTACCTGCAAGGGGCTCGCGGTGCGATGTTGTGGAAGCTCGACGGGCTGACCGAGTACGACGCCCGCCGCCCGCTGACGCCCACCGGGACCAACCTGCTGGGGCTGGTCAAGCATTTGGCACGTGGCGAGTTCGGGTACTTCGGCGAAACCTTCGGGCGTCCAAGTGACGCCGTCGCGCGATGGCCGGAGGACGAGCAGGCTTGGGAGACGTGGGCACTGCCGACAGAGTCGCGCGAGTCCATCATCGGTCTGTACCGCCAGGCCTGGGCGCATGCGGACGCGACGATCGAGGCGCTGCCGCTGGACGCGGTCGGCCGGGTGCCGTGGTGGGGCGATGGCGGCGAGGTGACGCTGCATCAGATCTTGGTCCATATGACTGCTGAGACGCAGCGCCATGCTGGTCATGCCGACATCGTCCGAGAGCTAATCGATGGTGCGGTCGGCCTTCTCAGCACGTCGACCAATATGCCGCCGTCGGATGCGGCGACATGGGCCGCCCATCGAGACATGGTGGAGCGGAATGCGCAGGAGGCCGCCCGACAACGGCCAGGGTCTACGCTGTCACCTGCGGCCACCGCATGATCTTCAGTCTTCACACACCGATGATCAGCGGTGCCGTACCCGTTTCCCCACCAGCCCCCGCCAGCAAGATCACGATCTACGGCTGGAGTACTAGGCAGGCGAGCGGTCCGTATCCAGTCCGCCAGAGGTCCACGGACGGCGGAGGAGCGGTGTGAGATGTCGAGAGGCATCTCCGCTGCCAGACCCCCATCCGCCCAGGTCGCCCGCTCCGCAAACTTGATCTCATAATTCTTCGGTCGCCGCGCCGGACGCTCTACGCGCAGCGAGGTCCGTGTGTGCAATCCACGTGCAACAAGGGGCGGCCATCAACGGGATTCCGGGGTCAACGAGGGGCAGACCGGACAGCCGGCCCCCCGGGACGAAAAGTAGAACGCCGACCGGCGTTTCCGCTGGTCGGCGTTCTTGTAGCCCGGCGAAAGGCTATGTGGCCAGGGGCGGGGTCGAACCGCCGACCTTCCGATTTTCAGTCGGACGCTCGTACCAACTGAGCTACCTGGCCGTGATGCTCGGCTCATGCTACCCGGACGGCGGGATCTTTGCCGGCAGGGTCACATGCTCCGATACGCAGAACGCCGCGCAATGGTTCACGCGGCGTCGGCGCTGGCGGTCCTGACGGGACTTGAACCCGCGACCTCCGCCTTGACAGGGCGGCGAGCACTCCAACTGCTCCACAGGACCTAGCTGATGTTGCATCCGGCGTGAGCCGGACCGTGCCCCCAACGGGATTCGAACCCGTGCTACCGCCTTGAAAGGGCGACGTCCTGGGCCGCTAGACGATGAGGGCGGCCCCGCCATCATTGCACACTCGCAACTTCAAGCGGACTTGCTCCCATCCGGCCCCGCCGGAGGCATGAGAAGCATATGCCATGCCCCGTCGGTCGACCAAACCGGTATGGCCGGTGGCGCACCCGCTCGCAAAATAGCAGGTCAGAGCGGGTGTCAGCGGGGTGGGGCGATGCCGAAGCGCCGTTTCAGGTCGGTGATCACGTGCGGGCAGGCGGCCAGGGTGCGGCTGCGATCGCCCCCGCCGTCATGCATCAGCACGATCGCGCCGGGGCGGGCGGAGCCGTGGACCCGCTTGATGAGGGTCTCGGCGGTCGGTTTCGCCCAGTCCTGCGGGTCCACGGTCCAGTGCAGGGACCGCATGCCGAGCTGCCGGGCCACCGCCACCACCTCCGGGGTCCACCGGCCGCCCGGCTGGCGGTAGAACGGCACCTTGGCGCCCGGGACGGCGGCCTGGATGGCCCGGTTGGTCCGAATCAGGTCGGCTCGGATGTCGGCCACCGGCCGGCGGCCCAGGTCGAAGTCGTGCCGCCAGCTGTGGTTGCAGAGCTGGTGACCCTCGCGGACGATCCGGGCGACCAGCTCCGGGTGCTTGCGTACCTGGGTGCCGACCAGGCAGAACGTCGCCTTGACCCGGGCGTCCCGCAGCTGGTCGAGGACCTTCGGGGTCCAGGCCGGGTCCGGGCCGTCGTCGAACGTCAGCGCCACCGCGCGTACGCCCGTGGCGCGCCGCAGGTCGGCGGGGAGGGTGGTGGGCTTCGGCCGCAACCGCGGTTTGGGTCTGGTGGTCTGCTGCGGCGTCGGGGTCGGCGGCGGGGTCGCCGCCGGCGACGAACTCGCCGCCGTCGGGGCGGGCGCCGCGGCCTGCCGTGGGTCCCGCTGCGGTTCGCCGCAGCCGGCGAGGAGCAGGACCATCCCGAAGGCGGCCGCCAGCACGGGGCGTGCACGCATCGTCACTCCGAGGGGGTCGGGAATGCGGACGACCCCGACGGTAGTGGACGACGCGCCGGTCCGGCAGGGCCGGTCAGTCCCCGCCCGACTGCTCCAGCGAATTCCGGACGGCCAGCGCCAGCGAGATCGCCTCGGACAGATCGACCGGCCGGACCACTCCGGCGGGCAGCGTGTCGGCCCGCCAGCCGGGGCCGGCGGCCAGCACCAGCAGCGGTCGTCGGGGCACCCCGAGCAGGGCGGAGAGCTGCCCCGGGTCGGCGGTGACGCGGGTGTGTGACCAGACCACCACCGCCGCCGGTCCGGTCCGGTTGACCGCCTCGATCAGCGCCGCCACCGGCACCCGGGCGCCGAGCATCCGGTACGCCACGCCCGCCTCGGCGAGCGCGGCGGCCAGCGCCTCCAACGGCAGGGTGTGCTGCTCCTCGTCGGCGCAGGAGAGCAGGATCCGGGCCGGGCCGGTGGCCGTGCCGGACCGGGCCGCCGTGGCGAACGCCTCGGAGACGCACCGGGACACCAGGTGCTCGACCTCGATCAGCCCGGCGGTCGCGGCGTGCCGCTCCCCGATGCCGGCCAGGACCGGGCGCAGCAGGCCGTCCCAGGTGGCGACCACGCCGTCCGTGGCGAGGGCGTTCGCGATCGTCTCGCTGATCGCGGCGGAGTCCAGTCGCATGGCGGCCCGGGCCAGGCCGCGGGCGACCGGTCCGGCCCGGCCGACGGAAATGGTCTGCCCGCCGCCGGCCCGACCGGCCCCGACGTGCAGCCGCAGCTCGACCCCGGGGCTCTGCTTCGCCCAGCGGGCCGCCTCGGCCGGGGTGATGCCCTCCGCGGTGAGCCGGAGCATGATCTCCAGGCGCGTCAGGTCGGCCGGCGTGTAGCGCCGGTGGTGACCTGGTATGTGCTGGCTGGGACCCAGGCCGTAGCGCTGGTGCCAGGTACGCAGCGTGGTGACCGCTACGCCCAGCCGGCGCGCGACGGCCCCCGCGCTCAGCGCCTCATCGGCCACCCGACCGCTCCGACGCATCGTCCGCCGGGCCGCCGGACGGGATGGTGGTGCCGGCGGGGTCGCCGGTGCGCAGCAATTGGCTCACCACCCCGCCCAGCCAGGGCGCGTATGCGCGGGGGTCGGCGTCGATCTCGGCCATCAGCCGTACCGGATCGACCCAACGCAGCTCGGACACCTCGTCGGGGTCCGGCGCCACGGTGACGTCGGCCGGCACGTCGGCCCGCAGCACGTGGTCGTACTCGAACTCGACCCGACCGGTGGCCGGGTCCTCGGCGTAGTAGAGGTAGACGCCGACCTCGGTCAGCGCGACCGGTGCTGCGCCCAGTTCCTCGGTCAGCCGCCGGTTGGCGGCCTCCACCAGTGACTCCGCCGGCCCGGGGTGCCCGCAGCAGGAGTTGGCCCAGCGCTGCGGGAACCGGGTCTTCACCAGGGACCGCCGCTGGAGCAGCACCCGGCCGTCCGGGTCGACCAGCAGCACCGAGAAGGCGCGGTGCAGCCGGCCCGGCGCCTGGTGCGCCGCGGCCACGGTGGCCTCGCCGAGCACGTTGCCGCGGTCGTCGACCAGCTCGACCAGATGGCCTTCCCGGGACGTCACCGGACCCGCCTCCCGTTCCGCGTGTGCATCGCGCCCGTCTCCCGTCCGTGATCGCGCCGTCGGGCGGCGCTCCCCGCGCTCACCGCCCGGCACCGGTGATCCGGTTGGCCGCCAGCTTCCCGGAGATCAGCACCATCGGTACGCCCACGCCGGGCTGGGTGCCGGAGCCGGTGAAAACGACGTTGGACAGCTGCCGGTGCAGGTTCGACGGGCGGAACGGGCCGGTCTGGAAGAGGCTGTGCGCGGCGGCGAACGGCGTGCCGGCGGCCATGCCCTGCTCCTCCCATTCGGCGGGGGTGATCGTACGCAGCACCTCGATGCCGGCGCCGAAGCCCACGTACCCGCGCTCCTCCAGCGTCCGTACCAGCTGGTCGGTGTAGCGCCGGCTCAGGTCGCCGCGCCAGTCGAACGGGGCCCGCTCCAGGTTGGGCACCGGGGCCAGCACGTAGTAGGTGTGCCGCCCCGCCGGGGCGACCGCCGGATCGGTCCGGCTCGGGTTGGTGACCAGCAGCGACGGGTCGGTCATCAGCTCGCCGCGCCGGATGACCTCGTCGAAGGTGCCCTTCCATGACCGTCCGAAGTGGATGTTGTGGTGGGCGATCTTTCCATACCCCTGCGTCGAGCCGACGTGCAGGACCACGCAGGAGGGGGAGTAGGTCAGCTTCCGCCGGCGGGTCGGGGGCAGCAGGTCACGGTAGGCGACCGGCAGATCCGGGTTGAGCACCACCACGTCGGCCGGGATCAGTTCGCCGTCGGCGGTCAGCACACCGGTGGCCCGGCCGTTGGCGGTCTCCACCCGGGTCACCGTGGTGTCGTACCGGAACTGCACGCCGTGCTTCTCGGCGGCGCCGGCCATGCCCTGGGAGACCGCGTGGATGCCGCCGCGCGGGAAGTAGACCCCGGCCACCGAGTCGAGGTACGCAATGACGCTGTAGATGGCCAGCGCGTCGTGCGGCGCGAGGCCGGCGTACATCGCCTGGAAGGAGAAGATGCGCTGGGTGCGCGGGTCCCGGAAGAACTGGTTGATCTTCGTCTGGAGTCGCCGGAACGCGCCGTTGACCAGCAGCTTCACCAGGTTGGCGGTGAGCAGGTCGGTCGGGGCGTCCAGGTTGCGGTCGATGAAGTCGGCCCGCTCCCAGTGCCACAGGTTGCGCGCGTAGTCCACGAAGCGCAGGTAGCCGTCGGCCTCCCGGGGGCCGCAGACCCTGGCGATCTCGGCGGCCATCCGGGTGGTGTCGGTGATGACGTCCAGCGTCGAGCCGTCCGGGTACCAGGCCCGATAGGCGGGGTCCAGCGGGGTGAGGTCCAGCCAGTCGTCGAGTTCCTCGCCGACCGCGCCCAGCGCCTCGGCGATCAGGTCGGGCATGGTGAGCACGGTGGGGCCGGTATCGAACTCGTATCCGTCGACGCCCAGCCGGCCGGCCCGGCCGCCCGGCACCGGCTCGCGCTCCACCACGGTCACCTGCCGGCCGCTGCCGGCCAGGTGCAGCGCGCACGCCAGGCCGCCCAGGCCCGCGCCGACGACCACCACCCGGTCCGTGCGTCCGTTCACGGTTCGCACGCGGCCACCTCCTTCGCCCAGGCCGCTCATCATGCCCGCCGGCTGGTGGCGGCGGTGGCGAGACCGGTCAGCGCGGTGCGCGCGGTCTCGTCGATCGACGCGGTGGCCAGCGCGGTCAGCGCCTCGGACACCCGGTCGGAGATCATCCTCTCGACCCGGGCCAGGGCCCCGGTGTCGGCGACCAGTTCGGCCAGCCGGGCCACGTCCCGGGCGCCGGTGACCCTGCCGGCCCGCTCCAACGCCCGCCGCTGGCCGGGGGTGGCCAGCTGGCGGGCCAGCATCAGCAGCACGGTCGGCTTGCCGGTGCGCAGGTCGTCGCCGGCCGGCTTGCCGGTGAGCGTCGGGTCGCCGTAGACGCCGAGCAGGTCGTCGCAGAGCTGGAACGCCTCGCCGACAGCCAGGCCGTAGCGGGTGTACGCGGCGATCAGTGGCGCGTCGGCGGCGACGCCGGCCAGGCAGGCGCCGAAGAGCAGCGGATGCTGGACGGTGTAGCCGGCGGTCTTGTAGCGGGCCACCCGCAGTGCCCGGTCCACCGACCAGTTCGCCGCGTCGTTCTCGCCCAGCACGTCGAGGTACTGCCCGGCGACCGTCTCGATCCGCATCTGGTCATAGCAGCGCCGCACCTCGAACACCCGGGCCGGGGGCAGGGTGGCGTGGCTGAGCAGCCGATCCGCCCAGACCAGGCAGAGGTCGCCGACGAGCACCGCCACCGCCTCGCCGAACCGGCCCGGGTCGCCGGCGTACCCGGCGGCGACGTGCCGGGTGGCGGCGGCGCGGTGCGCGGTGGGCAGGCCGCGCCGGGTGTCGGAGCCGTCCATCACGTCGTCGTGCACCAGCGCGAACGTGTGCAGCAGCTCCAGGGCGGCGAAGGCCGGCAGCACCGTCGGCAGCGGCTCCGCGCCGCCGACCACGCCGCGCCAGCCCCAGTACGCGAAGGTCGGTCGGACCCGCTTGCCGCCGGCCAGGACGCAGTCGCGCGCTGTGCCCGCGAAACCACCCATCGCCGCGTCGATCTCGGTGAGCGAGCCGACCTCGGCGGCCAGGAACGCCGCCAGGGTGTCCTCCACCCCTTTGATCAGGTCCTTGGTGAACATGGCCAGTACGCCGCGGACCGGATCGTCCGTCGCTCCCGGCTGTGCCGGCGCGACGCGGAGCGCATCAGCCGCAACTGCATCGTTGGCCATGTCGGCGAGCGTACCCTAGGGTTGCGAGTTGCGTCGATTGCTGCGTCGGACTTGGAGGAGGGCTGGTGGACACCGATCTCACCGCCGCCTACGCCCGCTGCCAGGAACTGCACCAACGCCACGGGCGTACGTACTATCTCGCCACCCGCCTGCTTCCCGCCTGGAAACGGCGGCATGTCCACGCGCTGTACGGATTCACGCGCCACGCCGACGAGATCGTCGACCGCACCGAGGACCTGCCGCCCGCGGAACGAGCCGCCCGGCTGGACGAGTGGTCGGCCCGCTTCGTCGCCGGGCTGCACGGCGAGCCGGTCGACGACCCGCTGCTGCCGGCCGTGCTGCACACCATCGCCATCTTCGATCTCGACCGGGCCGACTTTGCGTCGTTTCTGGGCAGCATGGCGCTGGACCTGACGGTGATGTCGTACCCGACCTACGACGACCTGCTCGACTACATGGAGGGCTCGGCGGCGGTCATCGGCACCATGATGCTGCCGATCCTCGGCAGCTCCGACCCGGCGGCGGCCCGCGAGCCGGCCCGCCAGCTCGGCTTCGCCTTCCAGCTCACCAACTTCATCCGGGACGTCGCCGAGGACCTCGACCGGGGCCGCACCTACCTGCCCGACGAGGACCTGGCCAAGTTCGGCGTCACCCGCGACGACCTGCTCGCCGCGAAGGCGCAGGGCCGCACCACCGCCCGGATCCGGGACCTGATCGAGTACGAGGTGACCCGCGCCCAGGCGCACTACGAGGCCGCCGCGCCGGGCATCACCCTGCTCAGCCCCGCCTCGCAGACGTGCATGCGCACCGCGTACGCGCTCTACGGCGGGATCCTCGACGAGGTCGCCGCGCAGGGCTACGACGTGTTCGTCCGCCGGGCCCTGGTGCCGCGGCGACGCCGGATGGCGGTGGTCGCCCGGGCCCTGCTCACCCCGACCGGCAGTCCGGTCGCCGTACCCGGGCCGAGGCTGATTCTGCGGTGAGACTAGAGGCAGGAGTGCAGGGCTTCGGCCAGCTCGTCCACCCGGTCGTGGTCGGCGAGTCGGGCCGTGGCGTAGGCGAACGTGTAGCCGCGCTCCGGGTCGGCCCAGGCGCTGCTGCCACCGATCCCGCCCATGCCCCAGCTCAGGTCCGGCTCCCGTTGCATGCCCAGCGTCCAGCACGCCCGGCGGTCCAGGACCAGGTCCGGGCCGTCGTACTGGACCCTCGTGGCCTCGGCCACCAGTTCGGGGCTGAACAGGCGTACCCCGTCGAGGGTGCCGCCGGCGAGCAGGCCCGCGTAGAGCCGGGCCAGCGCGGACGCCGTGGCGTGCAGGTTGACCGCAGGGACCTGCGCGCCCCGCCAGAGCGGGGTGTTGACCACCGCCGGGTCGAGGCCGCCGGGCGGGTTGCCCAGTGCCTGGGCGCGCAGCGACCCCGGCTCACCCAGCATCCGTACCGGCCAGGCCGGGTCGCCGTACGACAGGTCGGCGCACCGCCGCTGGTCCGCCGCCCCGAGACCGAATCCCAGGTCGAGGCACCACGGGCCGGCGATCTCCTCGGCCAGGAACCGCCCCACCGACCGCCCGTCCACTCGCCGGACCAGCTCGCCGACCAGGTGCCCGTACGTCCAGGCATGCTCGCCCGCGACGCTGCCCGGCTCCCATTCGGGGTCGGCGGCGGCCAGGTCGGCGCAGAGCAGGGCCCAGTCGGCGACCGCCTCCGCCGGCCGGGCCACCGGGAAGGCCGGCAGTCCGGCGGTGTGGCTGAGCACCTGGCGGACGGTGGCCGGCGTGCGGAACCCGGGCCAGTGCGTCGCCACCATGCCGTCGAGGTCGAGCCGACCCCGGTCGACGAGCATCAGCAGGCAGAGCGCCGCCACCGGCTTGCCGACCGAGTAGACGTTCACCAGGGTGTCCGGCCGCCACGCCGCACCCGGCGCGCCGGCCACCAGGCCCGCCCCGGGCGCGCCGGGCGAGCCGGGCGTGGTGCGGGTGCCGCCGACGAGGTCGACCACCGGGTGGCCGTCGTACCAGATGGTCAGGCCGGCGCCGGTCTCCCGGCCGGTGGCCAGCAGGTCGCGGAAGCAGTCGCGGACCAGGGCGAAGCGATCGGGCATGCGGCCACCGTAGGCGGCGGGAATGATGACGGGCGCGGGAATTCCGGTGCGGTCCGCTGGCCGGCGTCTGGCGGCTGGAGGATGCTGGCGGCATGGCGGAGCCGGAAGTGGTGGACGTGGTCGTGGTCGGGTTGGGCGTCGGCGGCGAGGAGGTGGCCGGGCGGCTCGCCGAGGCCGGCCTGAGCGTCGTCGGCATCGAACGGGACCTGGTCGGCGGGGAGTGCCCGTACTGGGGGTGCGTCCCGAGCAAGATGATGATCAGGGCGGCGAACGCGCTGGCCGAGGCGCGGCGGGTCAACGAGCTGGCCGGCTCGGCACAGGTCCAGCCGGACTGGGCGCCGGTGGCCAGGCGGATTCGCGAGGAGGCCACCGACACCTGGGACGACAAGGTGGCGGTCGACCGGTTCACCGGCAAGGGTGGGCGGTTCCTGCGCGGCAGCGGCCGGCTCGACGGCCCCGGCCGGGTACGCGTCGGCGACCAGGTCTTCCAGGCCCGGCACGGGATCGTGCTGGGCACCGGCACCCGGCCCTCCGTGCCGCCGGTCGACGGGCTGGCCGACACGCCCTACTGGACGAACCACCAGGCGATCGAGGTCGAGGAGCTGCCGGATTCGCTGCTGGTCCTCGGCGGCGGCGCGATCGGGCTGGAGCTGGCGCAGGTGTTCGCCCGGTTCGGCGTACGGGTGACCGTGGTCGAGGCGGCGGACCGGGTCCTCGCCGTCGAGGAGCCCGAGTCCTCCGAGGTGGCCGCCGCGGCCCTGCGTGCCGACGAGGTGGAGTTCCGCATCGGCGTCCAGGCGGAACGGATCAGCCACGACGGCTCCACCTTCACCCTGCACTCCGGCGACGACGCGTTCAGCGCGGACCGGCTGCTGGTGGTCACCGGACGCCGGGCGCACCTGGACGAGCTGGGCCTGGACACGATCGGTGTCGACCCGGCGCAGCGCTACCTGCCGGTCGACGGGCAGATGCGGGTCACCGACGGCGTCTGGGCGGTCGGCGACGTCACCGGTGAGGGCGCCTTCACCCACATCGCGATGTACCAGGCGGCGATCGTCGTAGCCGACGTGCTCGACCGCATCCGGCACGCCGAGGGTGGCCCCGACGCCAGCGGGACCGCCAGCGTGACGGGCGGTGCGATGGGCGCGGCCAGCGCGGTCGGCGGCGCGATGACCGCGGCCGGCCCGAGCGGTGCCGCCGGTACCCTGCCCCGCGCCGACTACCGGGCGCTGCCCCGGGTCACCTTCACCGACCCGGAGGTCGGCGCGGTCGGCCTCACCGAGCAGCAGGCCCGCCGGCGCGGCATCAACGTGCAGGTCGGCTACGCCCAGCTGTCGTCGTCGGCCCGGGGCTGGATCCACAAGGCCGGCAACGAGGGCTTCATCAAGCTGGTCGCCGACGCCGACCAGGGCGTGCTGGTCGGTGCGACCTCGGTCGGCCCGGCCGGCGGCGAGGTGCTGTCGGCGCTGGTGGTGGCGGTGCATGCGGCCGTGCCGCTGAGCCACCTCCGGCACATGATCTACGCGTACCCGACCTTCCACCGGGCGATCGAGGACGCCCTGCGCGACCTCAGCTGACGGTGCCGTGGCGGCCGGCGCCCGCGGCGAACCGGGCCGCGCCGGCTGCCCCGTCACTGGCCAGCGACTCCATGCCGTACGCCAGCTCGGTGGCCAGCGCCGCCGGCTCGGTCAGGCCGGCGGTGGCCAGGACCGAGGCGCGGTCGTTGCGCAGGCAGGTCTGCGGGTGGCGGGCGATCTCGGCGGCCAGCCGCTCGGCCTCCGCCCGCGCCTCATCCGGTGCGACCAGCCGGTTCACCAACCCCATCGCGTACGCCTCCGCAGCCGGCACCGGGCGGCCGGTGAGGATCAGGTCCATCGCCCGGCTCTCGCCGATCAACCGCGGCAGCCGGACCGTCCCGCCGTCGATCAGGGGTACGCCCCAGCGCCGGCAGAACACCCCGAGCGTCGCGTCGGACTCGGCGACCCGCAGGTCGCACCAGAGCGCCAGTTCCAGGCCGCCGGCCACGGCGTACCCGGAGATCGCGGCGATGACCGGCTTGGACAGTGACATCCGGGTGGGACCCATCGGGCCGTCGCCGTCCGGCTCGACCCGGTTGCCGCTGGGCGTGCCGATCGCCTTGAGGTCGGCGCCGGAGCAGAACGTGCCGCCGGCTCCCCAGAGCACCGCGACCCGGGCGTCCGGGTCGGCCTCGAAGGCGCGGAACGCGTCGGCCAGGGCCCGCGCGGTGGGACCGTCGACCGCGTTGCGTGACGCCGCCCGGTCGAGGATCACCGTGGTCACCGGTCCGTCGTGCGTGACGTGTACGGCCATCGGCACAGCATGCCGCGCGGCGGCGCCGGCACGCCAGGGGCGACCGGCGGTGCTGGCGGGTGGCCTCGGCGGTCGGAGCGACCGCGTCCCGGGCCGGACCCGCCACTGTAGAGGCGGTCGCCGTGGTGCGCATGCGGGTTTCACCCGTCCGGCAGGCTACCCGGCGTGGGTGACCTTGGGCAGGCCGAGCCAGGACGCCAGCGCCTCCAGTTCGGCGTCCACCGCCGCGGTGACGGCGGGAGTGAAGGGGACGTCCTGGTGGACCGCCTGCACCCGCAGGGTGGCACCCCGGTGGTCGGCCGTGGCGTCCACCTTGCCGATCAGCTGGTCGTGGTGCAGCACGGGCAGCGCGAAGTAGCCCCAGCGGCGCTTCGCCTTCGGCACGTACATCTCCAGGACGTACTCGAAGTCGAAGAGTTCCCACGCCCGCTTCCGGTCGTGGATCAGCCGGTCGAACGGCGACAGCAGCGCGGTACGCCCGGCGAACGGCTGGCCGAGGGCGGCCGGGTCGACCCGCCACCCGCCGGACGTGCCCTCGACCGCCGCCGGTTCACCGGCCTCCCCGACGACCGACGCCCGGGCGATGCCCAGCGAGCGCAACCGCCGCTCGTCGCTCATCCTGCGGGCCTCGTCCGCCGGGACGACCGTCGTGTCCGCCGGGTAGACCCGCTCGGCCAGGTCCCACCGGCGCTGCCGCCCGACCCGGCCGGAGACGGCGATCTCGCCCCGGGCGGCGAGGAGCTCCAGCATCTGGGTGACGTTGCGGTTGTTCGTCCAGCCGGTCGACGGCCACGGCACCACGCTGCGGTCCGGCACCTCCCGGGACAGCAGCGGGCCGGAGTCGCGCAGCAGGTCGAGCACGAACCGGTGGAACGAGGCGTTCGCCGCCAGCCAGGCGTGCTTGCGCGAGCCCTCCTCCGGCCACGCGGCCATCTCGGCGAGGTGTAGCCCGAGATCCGCCATCGGCCACACCATGGCCCGGTGCTCGAACAGGGTGCGGTCCCGCTCCACCGCCTGGAGCAGGTGGTCCGGCCGGTACCCGGCGCCGAGCCGCGTCCACGCGACGAGGTCGGCGCTGGGTGCCACGGCGGCCGTCGGATCCAGTTGCAGGAACGTCAACCGGTTCACCACGGTCAGCAGGTCCGGCGGCCGGTGCGCGTCGAGCAGTTGCGCGCGTACCGCGATCCGCCGGGCGTCGAGCCGGTCGAGCTGGTGGTGAGGCATGGGCCGAGGCTAGGTGGCTCAGAAGTCGTCGTCCAGGCTGACCTCACCGCCGACCGCCACCTGATACGCGGACACCCGCCGCTCGAAGAAGTTGGTCAGCTCCTGCACGTCCTGCAACTCCATGAACGGGAACGGGTTCGCCGACCCGTACGCCGGCGGCAGGCCGAGCCGGGCGAGCCGCGCGTCCGCCACGTACTCCAGGTAGCGACGCATGTCGGCGGTGTTCATGCCCGGCAGGCCGTCCCCGCAGAGGTCCCGGGCGAAGGCCAGCTCGGCCGCCACCGCCTCGTCCAGCATGGCCCGCACCTGGTCCGCCATCGACTCGTCGAACAGCGAAGGCTCCTCGGCGCGGACGGTGTCGACCACCGAGAAGGCGAACTCCATGTGCATCGACTCGTCGCGGAACACCCAGTTGGTGCCGGTGGCCAGCCCGGAGAGCAGCCCGCGCGAACGAAGCCAGTAGACGTAGGCGAAGGCGCCGTAGAAGAACAGTCCCTCCACGCAGGCCGCGAAGCAGATCAGGTTGAGCAGGAACGCCCGCCGGTCCTCCCGGGTCTCCAGCCGGTGCAGCCTGCCGATCGAGTCGATCCAGCGGAAGCAGAACTCCGCCTTGTTGCGGATCGACGGGATGTGCTCGACCGCGGCGAACGCCTTCGCCCGCTCGTCGTGGTCGGGCAGGTAGGTGTCGAGCAGGGTCAGGTAGAACTGGACGTGCACCGCCTCCTCGTAGAGCTGGCGGGACAGGTAGAGGCGGGCCTCGGGCGCGTTGACGTGCTGGTAGAGGTTGAGCACCAGGTTGTTGGCCACGATCGAGTCGCCGGTGGCGAAGAACGCCACCAGCCGGTGGACCAGGTGCCGTTCGCCGGCGGAGAGCTTCGCCAGATCGGGTACGTCGGAGGCCAGGTCCACCTCCTCCACCGTCCAGGTGTTGCGGATGGCGGCCCGGAACCGCTCGTAGAAGTCCGGGTAGCGCATCGGCCGCAGGGTCAGGTCCATACCGGGGTCGAGCAGCATCGTCACTGGCAGGCCTCGCAGATCTCGGGGTTCTCCAGCGAGCAGGCGACCGCGTCGCTCTCGCCGGCGGACAGGGTGAACAGGGCCGGCACGGGTCGCGGCTGCGCCGGCACGGGTGCGGCGGCCGGGGCGGCGGCGACGGTGGTCTGGGCGATCCGGGTCGCCGGGCGGGACCGCAGGTAGTAGGTCGTCTTCAGCCCGGCCCGCCAGGCGTACGCGTACATGGAGGAGAGCCGGCCGATGGTCGGGCTGGCCTGGAAGAGGTTCAGCGACTGCGACTGGTCCACGTACGGCGCGCGGGCGGCGGCCAGGTCGATCAGCGCCTTCTGCGGCAGCTCCCAGGCGGTGCGGTGCAGCGCCTTCAGCTCCGTCGGCAGGTCCAGCTCCTGCACCGAGCCGTCCGCCCGCTTGATCGCGTCCCGGGTCTGTGGCGTCCACCGGCCCAGCCGCTTCAGGTCGGCGACCAGGTGCCGGTTGACCTGGAGGAACTCCCCGGAGAGCGTCTCCCGCTTGAAGACGTTGGAGACCAGCGGCTCGACGCATTCGGCGCAGCCGGCGATCGAGGCGATGGTGGCCGTCGGCGCGATCGCCACCAGCAGCGAGTTGCGCAGCCCGTGCCGGGCCACCTTCTCCCGCAGCGCCGCCCACGCCTGCGGCCGGGCCGGCCGGGCGTCCGGCCAGTGGTCCGGGTGCAGCACCCCGCCGGCCGCCCGGGTCAGCGGGTACGCCGGGTGCGCGCCGCGCGTCGCCGCCAGGTCGGCGGAGGCGTCGTACGCGGCCAACGCGATCTCCTCCGCGATCCGGGTGGACAGGGCCAGCGCCTCCGGCGAGTCGAACGGCAGCCGGAGCGTGGCGAAGACGTCGGCCACCCCCATCACGCCCAGCCCCAGCGGCCGCCAGCGCCGGTGCGCGGTGGCCGCCTGCCCGGTGGGGAACCAGTTCCGGTCGATCGCCCGGTCCAGCGCCCCCACCGCCAGCCGGACGGTCCGCGACAACTCCGTGAAGTCGACGCCGTCGGCGGTCAGGTGGGCGGCCAGGTTGACCGAGCCCAGGGTGCAGACCGCCGTCTCGTCGTCGCTGGTGACCTCGAGGATCTCGGTGCAGAGGTTGGAGTGGTGCACCACGCCGCCACCGGCGCCGACCTGGTTGCAGGTGCGGTTCGCCGTGTCCTTGAACGTCATCCAGCCGTTGCCGGTCTGGGCGAGGGTGCGCATCATCCGGCCGTACAGCGTGCGGGCCGGCAGCGTCCGCACCGCCTTGCCGGCGGCCTCCGCCGCCCGGTACGCGGCGTCGAACTCCTCGCCCCACAGGTCGACCAGCTCCGGCACCTCCTTCGGGTCGAACAGCGACCAGTCCGCGTCCGCCTCGACCCGGCGCATGAACTCGTCCGGCACCCAGTTGGCCAGGTTCAGGTTGTGGGTCCGCCGGGCCTCGTCGCCGGTGTTGTCCTTCAGCTCCAGGAACTCTTCGACGTCGGCGTGCCAGGTGTCCAGGTAGACGCAGGCCGCGCCCTTGCGCCGGCCGCCCTGGTTGACCGCTGCGACGCTGGCGTCCAGGGTGCGCAGCCAGGGCACGATGCCGTTGGAGCGGCCGTTGGTGCCCCGGATCAGCGACCCCCGCGAGCGCACCCGGGACCACGAGATGCCAATCCCACCGGCGAACTTGGACAGCTTCGCCACCTGCGTGTAGCGCTCGTAGATCGACTCCAGCTCATCGCGGGGCGAGTCGACCAGGAAGCAGGAGGAGAGCTGCTGGTGCCGGGCGCCGGCGTTGAACAGCGTCGGCGAGCTGGGCAGGTAGGCCAGCCGGGACATCAGCCGGTACAGCTCGCCGGCCTCCTCGACGGTGTCGGACAGGCCGACGGCCACCCGCAGCCAGAAGTGCTGCGGCCGTTCCAGCACCGCCCGGGTACGCGGGTGGCGCAGCAGGTAGCGGTCGTGCAGCGTGCGCAGCCCGAAGTACTCGAAGGCGTCGTCGCCGGCGTGGTCGACCAGGGCGTCGAGGGCGGCGGCGTGCGTCGCGACGAAGCCGGCGAAGCCGGGGTCCAGCAGCCCTTCGGCGTACGCGGCGGCGACGCTGTCGCTGAAGCTTCCGATGCCCTGGCCGGTGGTCTCGTCGGCGATCCGCCCGGCGAGCAGGCGCGCGGCCAGCCGGGCGTACCCGGGCTCCTCGGCGGTCAGCCCGGCCGCCGCCGCGATGGCCAGCCCGGTCAGCTCGTCGGCGCCGGCGCCGGCGGTACGCCCCGACTCCACCAGGGCGAGGATCCGGTCCGGGTCGGTGTCGGGCAGGTCGTGGTGGTGCCGGTGCAGCAGGTCCCGCAGTGCCCCGACCGCGGGCGGGGCGAAGGTGGATGACGCCGTCACGTGCTCTCCTGGGTGGTCGGTGTGGACCGTGGGAGAGCACGACGGCACGCCGGAGGACCGCCGGTCGGTGTGCCGGGCGGTGCTCCGTACGGCTCGACGGCCCTCCCACGAGGCCCCGAGGTGGTACGCGCGCCCGGTGGGCACGCCGTGCTGGCAGGTCTTCGGACTCGCGGGCAGACGCGTCGCCGCGTTCGCCTACTGGCCGTCGCTTCCCGGGCCCCGTCGGGCCCAGTGCTCGTGACGGCGGTCGTTCCCGCTCACCGCTGCGGGGCAGTCCCGGATTCGCACCGGGTTCCCTGTTCGGCGCGACGCCTGGCGGGCGTCGACGCCTGGCGGACCCTGAGGGTCGCACCAGCAGTCGAAGTGATCCTAGATGTAGTGGGTCGCAAAAAGCCAACACACCACATGCTGTAGGCGTGTCGCGTCGATGAGAAAGTCTGCGCCGCGTACAACCTGGAACAGGAGTACGTCGAGTACGTCACGGCGCGGCTGCCGGGGCTGCGCCGGATCGCCTGCCAGCTGACCGGGGACACGCACCGCGGCGACGACCTGGTCCAGACGGCCGTCACCCGGCTCTACGTCGGCTGGCGTCGGGCCCACGAGGCGGAGAACGTCGACGCGTACGTGCGCACCGTGCTGGTCCGGGTCTTCCTCGACGAGAAGCGCCGGCTCTGGTCCCGGGTCTGCCTGGTCGACACGCCACCCGAGCCGGTGCCCGCCCCGGCCGGCGACGCGGTGGAGGACCGGGACCTGCTGCACGCCGCGCTCGCCCAGGTGCCGCCCCGGCAACGGGCCGTGCTGGTGCTGCGCTTCTTGCACGACCGGCCGGTGGACGAGGTGGCCGCCAGCCTCGGCTGCACCGCCGGCACGGTCAAGAGCCAGACCTCGCACGGCCTGGCCAGCCTGCGCCGGCTGCTCGGCACGGCCGCCTACGCGATCACCGGAGAGGGGAAGTGATGGAGGAGAAGCTGCTGGCACCCCTGCGGGACGTGCCGCTCCCGCCGTCCGCCGTGGACCTGCACCGGGCCGTACGCGACGGGCGCCGGCAGGTGCGGCGGCGCCGGGTCGCCGCGACGGCCACCGCCGGGCTCGCGGTGGTCGCGGTCCTGGCCGCCGCTCCGGCGCTGCTCGGCCGGCCGGACCGGCCGGCGCCGGTCACCCCCGCGATCACGCCGTCCCCGTCCGCCGCGCCGATGCCCGCCCGCGCCCCGGCCGCCTTCGACCCCGCGCGGCAGTACGCCGACTTCGGTTGGCTCCCTGCCGGCCTGACCGGTCGGATGGTCGCGACCGGGACCGCCCAGCTCGCCCTGAACGCGTCCCCGTTGGTGGACGTCGCCTCACCCGATCGCAGGGGCGGCGCGATGGTCGACCTGCGGATCGTGTCGGCGGGCCACGACATCGCGTTCGACGCGCCCAGCGATTTCGCCGTGCCCGTCGCCAGGGGCGGCTCCGCGGGTCTGGAACCCGCCGAGCCGGTGAACGGCCGGACGGCGCGATGGAACACGCTCGCTTCCGATCCCCGGGGCGCGGCGCTGCGCTGGGAGTATGCCCCGGACACCTGGGCCGAGCTGACCGTGCAGGGCGCATCCGAGGGCAGCGACCCCAGGGCGCTCGCCCGCCGAATCGCCCTCGACGTGCGGTACGGCGTGCAGGCACCGGTCCGGCTGCCGGTCCACTTCGCCAGTTTCCCGGCCAGCCTGAAGCCGATGGCCTACGTGGTCGGCACAGCAGCGGACGGCACCTGGAACGTGGACGTCTCGTACGGCGCCGGTAGGCGCACGAAGTACGGCGACTGGCCGCTGACCGTGCACGTGATGCCGCGGGCTTGCACTCCGGCGACAACTCGGTGCCGGCGACCCGGACTCGACCCTGGACGGCCACCCCGCCCGCCGCCGCTCGGCCATGGATGGTGGTGCCACCCTCCAGGTGTACGGCGTCCAGGGTCTGTACGTGGAGCTGGCTGCCCACGACAAGGCCACCCTGCGGGCCCTCGGCGGGAACCTGGACGACCTCTTCCGCAGCGCCACCCTGCACCCGAAGGTCGACGACTGGCGCTGACGTCGACCGGGTGGCGGAATTCGTACCCGCCGCCCGGTTTGCGCCCGCTCCTGCCGGGAAGTGGGGGAGCGTGCGAGCGCTGATGAACAAGATCGAGCAGAACGCCGCGCTGGACCGGGTCGGTGACCGGCTCCAGCGGGCCGTCCAGTCGACTCTGCGCCCGCAGCGGGTCCGTGACCTGCTGCACGGCGTCTGGCTGGGCCATCCGCTGCACCCCGCGATGGTGCAGGTGCCGGTGGGCGCATGGATGAGCGCCGCCGTGCTGGACCTGCTGCCCGGCCAGCGCCGGGCCGCGGCCACCCTGATCGCGGTCGGCACGGTGAGTGCCGTCCCGGCCGCCGTCGCCGGGCTGAACGACTGGGCCGCCCTCGCCCGGGACCAGCGCCGGGTCGGGCTGGTGCACGCTGCCGCCAACTCCGTCGGGCTGGCGCTCTACGCCGGCTCGCTCGCCGCCCGGCTACGCGGCCGGGACGGCATGGGGCGGGCGCTGGCGTACCTGGGGCTGAGCGCGGCCAGCGCCGGGGCGTACATCGGCGGGCACCTGGCGTACAAGCAGGGTGCGCAGGTCAGCCAGAGCATCTCCGAGCTGCATCTGATGGCCGACGAGTGGAAGCCGATCGGCGACCTGGCCACGCTGCCACAGCGCGAGCTGATCACCCGCGAGGTGGACGACGTCTCGGTGATCCTCTACCGGCACGGCGACGAGATCACCGTGATGCTGGAACGCTGCCCGCACCAGAGCGGCCCGCTCGGCGAGGGCGAGGTGCAGGAGATCGACGGCCACGCCTGCGTGGTCTGCCCCTGGCACGGCTCCACGTTCCGGCTCAACGGCGGCGAGGTCGTGCACGGCCCGTCCGCCAACGACCAGCAGCTCCTGCCGACCCGGGTGGTCAACGGAGTCCTCCAGACCAAGCTGCCCTGACCCGCGTTCGCGCCGCTCAGGCCCTTGCGCGCGCCCGCCCCGTCGGCGGCATGCCCGGGAATCGGCGCGTACCCGGGGTCAGTCGCGGCGGTGGCGGCCGGAGGCCAGCGCGCGGGCGGCCGCGGCGGCCCGGGAAGGGCGGCCGCGCAGCCCGAGCACCGCACCGATCTGCGCGCCGACGATGCTCGCCACGGCGAGCACCGCGGAGACGGCCAACGGCCGGTTCATCCCGTCGTCGTCGGTGGCCCGGGACGCCCCGGCGGCCATCGCCGGCGGCATCCCCGCCGGCCGCTCCACCTGTGGCGGCACCGTCTGCGGCGCGGGCTGGCCCGGCGTCGGCGACCCGCCGTTCCCGCCCGGGGCGGCCGGTCCGACCTGCCCGGCGGGCGTGCCTGGCCCGACCCGCTCGTCGGGGACCGGCGACCCGGTGCTCCCCGGCGACCCCTTCGGCGCGGTGGGGGACGGGGCCGGGGGATGCGGCGACGGCTTGCGCGGGGTCGAGGGGCCCGCCACCAGCCGGCCGGTGGCGTGCTTCCGCGCCCCGCCGTCGTCCGCCCGCGCCGGCAGCTTGATCAGCTGGCCCGGCCGGATCCGGTCCGGGTCCGCCAGCCGGTTGACGCGGGCCACCTCCCGGTAGCGGTCGAAGTCGTCCAGGAAGCGTTCGGCCACCTCGCCCAGGTAGTCGCCCTTCGCCACCCGGTACACCGGCGGTACGGTCGCCGGCTGTGGTCGGGCCGCGTCGGCGCCGCTGCCCACCGGCACCGCACCCGCCGGCCCGTTGTGCGGCGCCGCGAAGGCGACCGTCGCGCCCGTCGCCGCCGGCAGCGCCGCCGCGCTGGTCGCCGGGTGTCCGGTGGCGGTCGCCGGGTACGTCATGGCCGCCGCCGCGTTGGCCGCCGGGCTCGCCGCGATGATCAGCGCGATCGCCCCGACCAGCGCTGCTGCCGCCCGCTGCTGCCGGCTGATCCCGGGCAGCCGGGGCGCCGGCCGCCGTGCCGCCTGCGCCCCCAGCTCCACCAGTACGGAGAAGGCGAACGTCGCCCAGCCGAACCAGCCGACGACCGCCAGCGCCCGCAGGAACAGCCGACCGTCGTCCCGGCTGATCAGCGCCGCGCCCACCTCCGACAGGGTGGGCAGCTGATCGGGCAGCGGATTGCCGGCGAAGGCGAGCAGCGCCACCGGCGCGCCCACCAGCAGCGCGACCAGTACGACCAGCGAACCGAACCCGGTGAGCAACTGGCCGGTCCGCCGAACGGCGGAACCACGCGGTGCGGTCATGGCGACCTTCCCTTCCTACGGTGCCCCGGTGAGCGCCCGCGCGGTGGCCTCACCCGAGACGGTGACGGTGTCGTCCATGCCGAAGAAGCCGAGCAGGTGCCGGCGGTAGGTGACGGTGACGCGTACCCGGATCTGCTTCTCGCCACCGACCACCGGGAAGCTCACCGAGTGCCCGGTCGCGCCCGCCGCGGACAGGTAGTCGCGGACCGCCGCCCGGGCCTCGACCTCGTCGATCTCCTTCGGACCGCCCTCGATCGCGCGGGCCCGGTCGACGGCCTGTCCGCCGCTGCGGGCCGCCTCGGCGGCGAGGTCGTCGGCGCGTTGCAGCGAGCGGAGCTGACCGGCGCCGTCGTACGCGACGCCGATGACCGCGAGCACGCCGGTCATGGCGACGGCCAGGAACAGGCTGACCCGCCCCTCGTCGCGGCCCACCCGACGGGCGGTCATCCCCGGCTCCGGTAGCGGTCCAGCGGGGAGGTGAAGGTCGCCGAGGCGGTGGTGTGCAGGGGCATTCCGGGCAGCGCCGGCAGCCGCAGGTTGCGGTGGGACACCACGCAGGTCACCGAGACGGTCACGCTCGCCGGTTGCCCGGCCGGGCTGCGGTACGCCGCGTCGAAGCTGGTCGACCGGCCGCGTACCGAGCCGCTGAAGGTCATCCGGGGCGCGCCGGTGCAGTTCAGGCGCCGCCAGTCGAGCTGGCGGTGGGCGGCGTCGCGGGCCGCGTCGCGGGCGGTACCGGCGTCCCGGGAGATCGAGGCGGCCCGGGCGGCGTCGTGCGCGGCCGCCTCGACCGCCTCGTCGGCGATCGCGGTCCGCCCGGTCACCCCGGCCAGCACGATCAGCGCGATGAACGCCGGGGCGAGCACGGCCACCTCGATGGAGACCGAGCCCCGGGCGCGGCGGTCCCCGGCGGCGCTCACGGGTTGGACCAGCGTTCGACGGTGCCGTGCGCGTTCTGCCGTACCCGGAAGCTGACGCCCGGGATGATCGACAGGGACCGGCCGGTGACCGTGCAGGTGACCTCGGTGGCCCCGGTGACGCAGGTCGGCCCAGGGCTGTCCCAGCCGACGAGCCAGTCACCGGCGGCGCCGAGGAACCGGGTGGCCCGGGCCTCGCCCGCCCCGGCCGGCGCCTGGAGCACCCGCTGCGCGTTCACCCCGCTCTGCGCGGCGTTCAGCGCGGTGGACCGGGCGACGAACCAGGCGGCCACCTGGACCGAGGCGAAGAGCAGCACCAGAACCGCCGGCATCACGACGGCCAGCTCGACCGGGTTCGCGCCCCGATCCGTATCGCCGGCGGCGAGCCGTCGCCGCGCGGCCCGCACCGCGGGATGCAGGGCGAGCATCACGGCGCGGTCGGGACGCTGCTCATCCAGTCGGTGGCCCGCGTCATCACCAGACCGGTGACCGCGATGGCCGCCGCGACCAGGCCGAAGATGATCACCGCGGTCGGCACCGGGCTGTCGCCCCGGTCCCCCTCGCGGCGCAGTTCCGCGAACCGTGCGGCCAGCGTGACGTGCAGGTAGGTGATCAGTTGCATGGCGTGCTCCTTGTCGGGGTGCGGACCTAGAGGCGGGCGACGAACGGGTAGAGCATGAAACCGAGCAGGACGAAGACCAGCAGCGAACCGGGGATGTCCAGCCGGCTGGTCACCCCCTCGGCGCGGGTCAGGTTGTCGGTGCGGATCTGGTCCCGCAGCGAGTCGGCGCGACTGCGCAGGGTCTCGTGGACCTGCGCGCCCTCGCTGCCGGAGGAGCGCATGATCGCCCCGACGTCGCCCAACTCCGGGATGCCGATCCGCTCGGCCAGCTCCTGAAGCTCGTCCCACGGCGAGTGCATCTGCATCTGCGCGATCCGCAGCGACTCGCGGATCCGGTCGAAGACCCAGCCGTCGCAGACCGCCGCCGCCCGCTCCAGCGACTGCACCGGGCCGTGCGCCGCGGACAGCTGCAACGCCACCAGGTCCAGGTAGGTGCAGACGGCCGCGCGGAACTCGTCCCGCGCCGCGTCCGCCCTCGCCAGCACCGCGCGGTGGGCCAGCAGCCCGCAGACCAGCGCCATCCCGATGCTGCCCAGCACCGGTACGAGCACCGGCGGCCGCACCCCGCCCAGAAAGAGCACCGCCCCCAGCACGGTCGGCGTGGCCAGCCCGATCAGGGCGGAGACCAGCACCGACAGGGCGTACTGCTCGGGGGTCTGGTCGATCAGGGCGAGCTGCCGGTGCGGCGGGCTCAGCCAGCGGGAGAATCCGCCCAACCAGTCCGGGCCCCGGCTCGGGGCGACGGTGCCCGGGGGCTGGTGCAGCCGGCGCAGCGCGGGGCCGAGCGCCGGGGCGGCCGGCAACGCCTCCCGGACCGCCAGGAACAGGCCCAGCCCCACCGTGGCCCCGCCGAGCACGGCGATCGCGAGGTGCCAGTTGACGATCACGCGATCGCCTCCTCCGGGTCGGGGGCGGGAAGGAAGCGGGCCGGCGGCGGGGGCTGGCTCATCGACCGCACCCAGACCAGCAGCCCGACGAAGGCCGCGCCGAGCACCGCCATCACCAGCTGCCCGAACACGGTGCCGTACGGGCGGACGTACTCGGTGTTCAACAGCCCGTACGCCAGCACGGCCAGGGTCATCCCGGTGAGGAAGCGGACCGCGAACCGGGGCTGGGTGCGCTTGGCCTCCACCTCGCGCCGGGTGGCGACCTCGGCGGCGGCGGCCGAGGCGATCGAGCCGAGCACGTCGCCGAGGCGTTCGCCCCGGTCGGTCAGGTGCAGGATCAGCGCGGCCACCACCTGGTCGCAGACCGGGTCGCCGATCTCGTCGGCGAAGGCGAGCAGCGCGGTGCGGGCCGTCCAGCCGGCCTGGAGGCGGGCGGCGAGCAGCCGTACCTCCTCCTGGATCTCCTCCGGGACGGAGGCGATGGTCCCGATGATCGACTGCTGGAGGCCCTGTCCGGTGGCGGAGACGTCCTTCAGCCGGCGGGTCCATTCGCCGACCGCCTCGATCCGGGCGATCGTCAGCTCCTCGGCCCGGCCCACCGAGAAGAGCCAGGGCACCCCGGGCACGGCCACCGCCACGATCAGCCCCACCACCGGCAGCCCGGTGAGCAGGAAGGCCAGCGCGCCGGCCGCCACCGCCACGGCCAGCCGGAGCCGGTACGCCCGCCGCTCGCGGCGGCCCGCGCCCGTGCCGAGCCAGAGCCGGCGCAGCCCGTGCCCGGCCCCTGGCGGTCTACGGGCGGGCGCCCGGGTGCCGACCAGCGCGACCACGGCCAGCACCAGCCCGGCGACGCAGGCCGCCCCGGAGACGACGGCGATCAGCTCGACGTTCGTCACCGGACCGTCTCCGTTCGCGACTGCGGGGCTCGCAACCCCGGCTCACTCCTCGCGCTCACCGGACCGTCTCCGTTCGCGACTGCGGGGCTCGCAACCCCGGCTCACTCCTCGCGCTCACCGGCGCACCGCCGGGCCGAGTCGGCTGTGCCGGGGGCGGCACCACGCGCCGGTGCCGGCCTCGATGAAGCGGGTCAGCAGCCGGGCGTCGTAGCCGACCCGCAGCAGCTGGTCGCGGATGCGTTCCGGCAGGTGGCGGGGGACGGCCCGGCCGTCCGGGCCGGGGCCGAAGACGGAGGTGGTGACGATCCGGTTGGCCTCGCCGACCCCGATCACCTCCTCCACGTGGGAGACGAACCGGTGCTTGCGCCCGCCGATCGCGGTCTCGTCCTCGACGGTCACGTAGACGATCAGGTCGAGGGCGTTGCCGGCCATCCGCCGGGCCTGGTCGACCGTCATCTCCCGGCCGTGGGCCAGCGCCAGCTCGACGATCCGCTCGCTCATTGGTGCACCCTTGTCTCACTCGAGCTGATGTTGGTTCGAGTGCACCGGTGACCGTCGGGCCATCGCCCAGCTCGCTCGACCTTCG